>DAOVRD010000099.1 GCA_030628375.1 Planctomycetota bacterium | reverse complement strand
GTAGTCTCCGGTCGAGGTGCCCGGCTCGGTCACGTCGACGGTGTCGTCCTGCCAGATGGTCACGATTGGCGGGTAGAGCCCGATGTCCAGGAGCTTGGCCTTGTCCCCGATGTACGTGTGCGAGTTTTTGGAGTAGAAGCTCACGTTTCCCCCCATGTAGTCGGGGCACTTGAAGGTGTTGTTGCCCGGGCTTGAGAGGTCGATTAATCCCTTGTATGGCCTGTCGTAGTAGCCCACGGTCGTGGGGCTGATGCAGCGGGAGTAGCCGTCCTTGACAAATGTCATCTGGAACTCCTTGCCGAAGTTGTCGAACTCGATGAAGACTCCGAGCTTCAGGAGTTCACGCAGGTACGCGAGGTCGGGCTCGACGTCGACGTGGCAGACTACGATCCTCTCAGGCGGCACGCCGTGGGCCATGAGTGAATCGGCCGCTTCCACTCCCCGCGTCCCCCATGGGTAGGCGTGCACGTAGACCGGCACGGGGACCTCGCGGTGCGCAAGAGCGGCGGCTTCGAGCATCTTCAGCTCGTCCGGGTGGATGGGGTCGCTTGTGCCCACCTCACCGATGACGCCGGCCCTGATTTCCGTGCCGTCCATTCCCTCGGTGAGGTCCACCAGCATCCGCGCAGCGATGTCCTCGGCACTGGCCTGGCGCACCTCGGGAGGGTGCGTATCCTGCGTGTAGTAGCCGCAGCCCGCCACGATGTGCAGGTTGGTACGCTCGGCCAGCGTGCGCAGGGCATGCACGTCCCGCCCGATGCCGATGGACGTGCAGTCAACGACCGTCCGGCCGCCAAGCCTCTTGAAGGCCAGAAGCTCGGCTTCGATGACCGCGATCTCGTCGAGCACAAGGTTGTCGCGGACGGCGTAGGGATTCCGCCGCAGCCGCCCCAGGTTCCGCGTGCTCACCTTCTGGCGGCTGATGCGGTCCTTCTCAGGGTCCTCGAAGGGCGTGAACTGGTTGCGCAGGTCGATGAGCAGATGCTCATGCGGCAGCACGACCCCAAGGTCGTCGGCCGCTACGGGACCCAGCACGGTCATCACTGACATGACTACGGCCTCCCGGTCTGCGTCCTCGGCGAGTTGCTAACGCCCTTGCTCGCACAGGCGGCGGATCATGGGCGTCAGTGACTCGGGGCCGTCGGGCCCGATGACGAAGCCCTCTTCGATCCGGTTCGAGCCCGCCGGGTGGCCGAACAGGCTGATGTCCGAGTTCACGCACATGCCCGTCTTGAAACGATAGGCGGTGTCCTCATCGGGATAGGGCGACTCGGCCTCGGCAAGACCGATGCCGTGCATGGGTGGATAGACGTCGTATTCCGACATACCATGCTTCTCGAAGACGGCCTTGACGGCGCGCACCATATCGCCGGCCACGATGCCGGCCTTGAGGTACTTGAGCTGCTCGTTGGCCGCCTCGAGCAGGACGCTGATGAAGCGCTTCTGCTCGGCTGAAGCCTGGCCGACGACAAAGGGATACTCGACCGTGGCGACGTAGCCCTCGTACTGAACCGCCAGGGCGGCCATCACCATGTCGCCGTCCTTCATGACGCGTTCGGTGGGCCGGCCAATGATGGTGGCCGTGCGCGGCCCCGTGCCGATGACGCAGAAGTTGACTCCTTCGGCGCCGGCCACGCGGGCGGCCCCTTCTCCGGCGCCGGCGGCATGGCGCTCCGTGTTGCCCGGCACGCAGGCCTCCATGAGCTTCTCGTAGCCCGCGCACGCCTGCCGGCCCGCTTCCCTCAGGCAGGCGATCTCGGCCCCCGTCTTGGTGAGCCGGAGTTCGTTCAGAATGCTCGCGGCGTCAACGATCTGGAGCCCGTCGCCCGCCGTCTGCACGCGCTCCAGGATGGGGCCCGGCATGTCCCACATGCCCGCCAGGCCGAGCCGCTTTCCCCCGTCCAGCACCTCGCCCAAGATCTCGCGCAGGGAAGAGAATTTGGCCAGGGGATACTCGATCTCCTCGGGCACGGAGACGCAGAAGAACTCCTTGACATTGCGGACGTCCTGCCACACGGACATCTCCCTGGCGTACTTCTCCCCTTCCGGGGCGCCGGCCAGGATGGGCTCCCCCTTGCGCGGGATGAAGCAGCCGCCGCGCTCGAAGATCGGCCAGAAGTTGGAGACGTAGCGAAGGTTCTCCTTGCGGTATTCGTCGCCGTAGACCATCAGCGCATCCAGCCCCGCCTCCTGTAGGGACTGCTGGATGCGCTCGATCCGCTCTACGAACTCCTCCCTCGGAATCCGTGGCTTCTGCTCGCCCATGCGTCCGATGCCTCCCACCTGGCCCTGGAGATCCGCCGAATGGCCATCCTGCCCCGATGCGCCATGCGCACCGCTTCACTCGGCAGAGCATTATGAGCCCGTTCGGCGGCCCCGTCAAGATGCAGGCCTACACCAGTGGCGCTTCAAGACCGAACTTCCGGGCAGGGCCGTTTCGGCCTTGTCGAGTAAGGGCACGGCACGCCGTGCCCCTACGAAAGCGGATCGGGCCTACCCCCATGGCGGACGGGACGGTGGCCACCCGCGAAGGGGCCCCGCTGACCTGCCCGAAGCTTGACACGATGCGGGCCCCTTTCGATAATCCCTGCGCCCCAAGGGCCCCGATTGCGGGCCCCGATTTCGGGCCCCCTCCGTGTCCAGATGCAGCACGTGGAGCCACGGCACATGATCGAGATCTTCGGCCTGGAACCCAAGACCCGGTGGGACTACCTGGGGCGCTTCTACCGCGAGGCGACGGAGTTCTACCGCGCCGGCAGCAGCGTTCTGGGTGAGGACGAGATTGCGGCCCTGATTGCACGCTTCAAGGAGAAGCCCGCGCCGAGCATTCGTAAGGCCGTGCGCTTGAGGGAGTGGGCCTTCACGCCCGACCTGGAGGACGAGGGTCTGGCCCGCGCCCACTATTCCTTCGACTGTGACGCCAGCCAGTGGCAGACCGTCATGGCGCCGCATTCGTTCAACCACGTCCCGCCTGACCCGGTCAAGCTCGACAGTGACACGTACGTGGGCAAGTACCGCACCTGGTACAGGACGCGAGTTCAGATCGAGGCGCTGCGCCAGGACGAGGTCGCCTACCTGGACTTTCAGAGCGTTAACCTGCTCTGCGACGTCTGGGTGAACGAGGAGGCCGTAATGACGGGCCACCTCGGCCCGCATCCGTTCCGGATCGGGGTCACGGACCAGGTGGGCAAGGGCCCCGCGGATGAGGCGCTCGTCGCCGTGCGCGTGACCTACATCGCGACGAACCAGCCATGGTTCTTCAGCAACGGCCTCCAGGTGGCTTACGCAAACCAGGGGCCCGGGGGCGGCACGGACAAGGAAGATTGGCGTGGCGTCGGCTGGTCCGGCATCGCAGGCGAGGCGACGCTGTTGATCCTCAACGAGACGCACGTCGAGGACGCCTTCTTCTTCACCAGGGACATCGTGGCAGGCCAGGCGGACCTCGTCGGCCGTCTGACGGTTCGGAACACCTCGCGGGAGCGCTTCACGGGGCGTGTCCGGATTGAAGTCTCCAGGTGGCTGCCCGAGGAGGGGGCAATCCTCAAGGCAGTTGAGGGCGACGTCACGGTGCTGCCGACCAACGAGGTCGTCCTGGACGTCCCCTTCACGCTGGCCGAGCCCGACCTCTGGAGCCCCGAGAGCCCGAACCTCTATCTCGCCCGGGTGATCCTCGAGGCCGAGGACGGACGGGCACTCGACGACTACGTTGACACCTTCGGCGTGCGCACGATCAAGATGGTCGGCCCGCACTTCCACCTGAACGGCCGCAAGGTCGTGCCTCGCGGGACACACGACCTCACGCACTACTTCGGGGACTCGATGATCTGTCCGAGCGACCACAGCATCGCCCGGGACCTGTTCCTGCACAAGAAGCTGGGGGCGACGTGCTCCCGGTGGCCGAGCGATACGCGCATGCATTACGAGCGCATCGCCGACTACTGCGACCAGTTCGGCTTCATGCTGTCCTGGTGCGGGTTCTTCGAGATGTGGCGAGTGCACCCCGAGATGGAACTCTACGCCCAGCGGGACGCGAGAGCCGTCGTGCGTTCTTTGAGGAACCACCCGAGCATCGTTTTCTGGGAGATGGGTGACGAGCCGCTCATGGGCGGGGACAACTTCCGCCGCATGCGCTGGTACGAGCAGATATACGGCCTCGTTTCGGGCGAAGACCGGTCACGCCCCATCATCCCGGCCGGGTGGTACTGCGACGATGACCTCGTCGAGCAGATCATGAAAGAGGAAGCCGGGGAGCTTGACGTCGAGGAGCGCCGCAAACGAGTGCTTCGCGACAACCCCATATTCACGCGCGAGCTGGCCGCCTGGGACTACCACTACTGCCCCGCGGCCGGCCCGCTCCGCCAGCCGCTCCACGAGCACATTGACCGGGTCGCCAAGGCCCTCGGCGGAGTGAAACCGACCGTCCTGACCGAGTTCGGGCTGGACGCCCTGCCGGACTTCGACAAGGTTCGGGAGGCGTACGGACTCTTCCCCTGGGCCTCCACCGGAATCATGTCCATTGACCGCGCGGCGATTGACGAGAGCTACTTCGGCCGCAGGATCGGGCAGGAGGACTGGCGGGAGACGCAGGCCTGCCAGGCGCTCTTCCACGGCACCATCATTGACCGCATCCGGGAGAGCCCGGAGGCATTCGCCGCGTTCTACCTGGTCACGATGTTCGACGTCTGGTCGTTCTACTGGGGGCTGGTCGACATCCTGGGCAACCCGAAGCTCTCCTACTTCGTCGCGCAGGCCCTCTATGCGCCCGTCTGTGTGTCGGCGCTGCACGGCAACGTGGTGGCGCGGGACGGCGACTGCGTTGAGGTCAAGGCGAGCAACTTCGGCCCGCGGCAGGAGGACGCTTCCTTGCGCGTACGCATCAAGGACGGCGCGGGAGTGGCCGTGCGCGAGGAAGAGTTCGGACCGCTCACCATCGAGGGCGACGGTGGCGTGACGACCCTGGGGACGCTGGAGCTCTCCGGCCTTGCGCCCGACCTCTACAGCATCGAGTCATCGGTGAAGAGGTGCGGCGAGGAACTGGCTAGGCGGCTGGAGATGTTCTACTTCGAGCCCCAACCCTGACTGACGGGGTCCTGCCTGCCTCACAGCCGTGGTCGCCCACCGAGGAGGACGACGATTATGGCGCGGCGGCAGGCCCGCCCGCCCGGCGCGGGGATCAACAGGCCCGGGCCTCCCCTACACAGCATCCATCATGGCACGCGCCAGCTCCCCCGTCCGCTTGATGGTCTCGATGATGGGCAGGTCGTAGGGGCACTTCTCTTCGCACTCGCCGCACTCGACACACAGGTCCGGCACCCTCGCCACGCGCAGGGCCCAGTCCTTCACCAGTTGCTCCCGTGGCATCCGTTTCGCCGCTCCCTCGAACGTCATCGCCATCGTGATGGCCACGCCTTGCGGGCAGGGCTGGCAGTAGCCGCAGCGACGGCAGAAGAGCTTGCCCAGCTCCGCGACGATGGCAGCGGCTTCGGCCTTCTCGTCGCCCTGGAGCATCTCACCCGACTCGACCAGCGACACGATCTCCTCGATCTCCTCGGCGCGCTGGATGCCGGGAATGGCGACCAGGTCGGGGTAGCCGTTCAGGAACTTCATGGCAAGCCGCGCGTTGTCATACTGGCCGCCGCACAGGGGCTTCATCACGATGAAGCCGAGCCCGAGTTCACGCACCTTCGGTACCAGCTCGTCGGCCGGCTCCGAGGTTACCAGGTTGAAGGGGAATTGGACGGTCTCGAAAGCGGGGTGCTCGATCATCTCCAGCGCCAGGTCCAGATTGTGCGACGTGACGCCGATGTGGCCGACATGGCCGGCGTCGCGCGCCTCCAGCAGTCCCTCCAGCGCGCCGCCGGGGCCCGAGACCTTCTCCCACCTGCCCCGGTCGGACACGCTGTGCAGCTGGTAGAGGTCAATGACGTCGACGCCTATCTGCTGCCGCGACCTCTCGACGTCGCGCAGGACGCCGTCCCTGGTGGGATCGCCGCTCTTGGTGGCGAGCACCAGGCCGTCGCGCCGGCCCTTGACGGCGGCGCCGATCTTGAGCTGGCTATCGCTGTAGCCGGTGGCCGTGTCGATGAAGGTCACGCCCAGGTCCAGCGCACGGCGTAGGACGCCCACGGCCTCGTCCTGACCGATCCGCTGGATGGGGATGCCTCCGAACCCCACGGCGGACACCTCAAGCCCACTCTTGCCGAGAAGGACCTTCCTCATAGTGCATTCACCTGGTGCTTGCGTCGCTTACTGTTGCTACGCGGCTTGTCTATGCCCCCGAATTGTACCCGGCCAGCGGCGCACGTCAACCAGCACAACGACAAAGAAGACTCGCCCCACACAGCCAAAGTCGCAACCGACGTCCGATCGGTGCCCAGTGCCCTGTCAATCCACCAATGACGGGTAGGGGCGGCCGCCAAGGCGGCTAAAGTTCGCGAACCGCCCCTACAAGACCAACGGCATCAATCGGTTTCACGTGTTGCCGAAATGAGGCGTAAGTCGTATCATGCAAAGCAATTCGAGGCAAGGTAGCAACAGTTGATGACGGAAGCACCCCGGCCGGCGCGCAGGAGGCCAAGTCATGACGAAGCCGCAGTTCATCTACATCCACGAATCGCACCTCGACCTGTTCTGGATCGGCGACTTCCGCTACTGCCTGGAGCGCGGCCGCCACGTCATCAAACAGTACGTTGACCGCTGCCTGGAGTACCCCGACGAGTCGTTCCTCCTCGAGACAGCCGTCTTCCTCGAGTACTTCCTGAAGAAGCACCCCGATTACGAGGAGACGGTCAGGAAGCTCTGGCAGGAGGGGCGGCTGGACATCGGCGCGGCCTACGTGGACATCATAGAGCACCTGGTGCTCGGCGAGAGCCAGATCCGCAACATCGCCCGGGGCCGCCGGGTCTGCCGCGACGGGCTGGGGATCGACACGCGGCTGGCCGCCCACGCCGACCTGCCCGGCCTCTGCCCGCAGGTCCCTCAGATGTACCGCCAGGCGGGGATCGACTGCTACGCCACCTCGCGCAAGATCTTCCCGAACGGCCAGGTCTGGGTCCACGTGGCACCTGACGGCACCACCCTGAGGGTGTTCAACCACCCGCTCCACTACGACTTCCGCGAGCTGAGGCGCAACGCGGCCGAACTGAACGAGGGCCGGGGGTGGGGGAGCTACCTCGACCCGGACGAGGCGCTGAAGGGCTTCCCGCTCGGGAAGGTCGTGCTCTCAGCGGGCGCCGGCGACCAGGCGGACCTGGACTGCTTCCTCAGGCGCCACCACCGCCCGGCGCGCGACTTCATCGAGGAGTACCGCGAGACCTTCCCCGAGATCGAGTTCCGCTTCGGCACTGTAAGCGAGATGGCGGCCGCGTACGAAGAGCACGAGGACCTGCTGCCGCACCTGAGCGGCGAGATACCTTCGGTCTGGGGCATGACGTCTGTGCCTTCCTCTTTCTGGCAGCGCGCCAGGCGGCTGGAAGGCCGGCTGCTGACGGCCGAGCTTCTGGCATCGCTCCAGCGTTGGTACGGCCTGGAGACCATCGACGCCTCGCGTGGCGAGTGGTTCGGCACGCTGTTCGAGAAGCTCTACTACCTGGGCAAGGACCCCATACCGCGCGGCGACGAACTGGACGAGCTGTGGAAGATGCACATCTTCATCTGCGACCACAACTTCTCCGGCAACTTCGCGGCGCAGACGGCGTTCGACAAGCGCACCATCCAGGAGCGCGCCCTCTCCTACGCGGACGAGATGGTCGCCCACGGTATGGCCGGCCTGGCCGGATGCGACGCCGATGGCGGCACAGTGCTCTTTCTCAATCCCCTCAACTGGACCAGAACTGAACCCGTGGAGATCGCCCTTCCGGGCGACTGGACGGACGGCGGACTGGAACTCGCCGACGACGGCGGGGACGCGATCCCCCTTCAGGCCCTGGAAGCGCTGAACGCCGAGGACGGCACGACGAAGGTGGCGGCTGTGCCTGCCGTGCCGCCCGTGGCCCCGCGCGCAGGTCGGGCCGCGTGTGCGCGTGGACGAGGGGAGCATCGCGCTCCAGGCGGACGGCGCCGCCGTGGCCATCGACAGGCGGACGGGTGCCCTGACCACGCTGCGCGACGTCCGCACGGGCGCCGACTGGGGCTCCGACAGGGTCGGCCGGCTTTACGCCGTCTACGAACAGGCGCGTGACGTGCCGCTGAGCGTTGACGAGTCGTGCGTGCTGGCGCAGGAGGAGGTGCGCAGCGTGGAGGTCTCCGCCGCCGGGGCGCTGTTCGCGTCGGCGCGGGTCGTCAAGTCCATCCTCCATGCCCACCTCGTGCAGGAGGTAACCGTCTGGCAGTCTCCGGTCGACGCGGTGGACCTGAAGACGACGATTCTGTGGCACGGACAGCACCGCGTGCAGATGCGCCAGTGCATGCCGACCGTTGCGACGAGGGACGACGTGTTCTACGGCACGCCGTTCTACGGCAACAACTGGCCGAACGTGGTGCCCGGCAGCGGGCCGCGCAACCCGGACGAGATGGCCTCGCCGGAGCAATGGGACGACTACCGGGAGCTGCAGCTCTGGATCCACCAGCGGCGGGCGGACAGCGCGCTGGCGATGGCCTCGCTCCACGCCACCTACCACTGGGGCGCGGGCGGGCTCGAAGCCGTCCTGATGCGCACTACGCCGAGCGGCGCGGACGCCCGCTTCTTCTGGGAGCACGCGGGGCGCCTCGAGTTCGCCTTCCGGTCCCGCTTCACGGCGCCGGACGAGTCGCTGGCCGCCCCGGCCAGGATGGGCCAGGAACTCGTGTGCCCCGTCCTCGCCGCCAGCCCTGGGGGGGCCGGCCTGCCAGCGCTCCCGACCGGCGCCCCGTTCGTAGACATTGACAACGATCAGGTCATACTCTCGGCCGTCCATCCGGAGGCGGCCACCGGCGGCATCATCGTCCGGTTCTTCGAGGCGTCCGGATCGGCGCAGACGGTCACCGTGCGCGTGCGGGATGCCGCGGCACTGGAACGGGTGGATCTGCTGGGCGCCTCGACCGGCGAGGCCGCCGTCCAGTCCGCAGAGGTGACGATCGAGTTGCGCCCGCACGAGATAGTCACGCTGCGGGCAATGCCCCGGGCAGACTGACACAGGAGTCCACGGAGGAGAACGATGGCGGACCCGAAGCTCAAGCTTCCCTATTACACGACCGACGTCAGGCAGTTCGAGTACCCCCACAGGATCCCGAAGCTGGTCGAGAACCCGCGCACGCTGGACATTGACGACATGGAGCGGGCTGGGCGCTACAAGCAGCTTTATGGCGGCTGCCTCTGCGACGCGCTCTGGATGACGGGCATCGTGGACACCGTGCTGGACCACGGCATCAAGCCATTGCGCGACGGCGACGTGATCGCCGGCCGTGCCCTGCCCATCAAGTGGCACTCGCTCGCTCCCGAGACGCACTTGACGGCCGCGCAGAAAAGGGAGCGCAAGCTGAGGTGGGAGCGCGAGGGATCCCCGCAGAAGCGGATGCACATGGCCGCCTTCCCGGGCTGCGTGATGGTATTCGACACCGGCGGCGACATGCAGGCCGCGCAGTTCGGCGAGATGAGCTGCACCCTGGCCAGGTCCCGCGGCTGCGTTGGCGTCGTCAACTCCGGGATGACGCGCGACACCAAGTACATCAAGCGCATGAAGGACTTCCCGTACTTCACGCGCGGCACCACGCCGAACGCCTACGGCGGGTGGCGGGTGATCGCCGTCAACGTGCCCATCCACATCCGCGGCCACCTGACCCACAACGTCGTCGTCAATCCCGGCGACTTCATCTTCGGCGACGACGACGGCCTGCAGGTCCTCCCGAAGGACTACGTGGACGAGGTGCTGCTGAAGGCCGAGGAGATGCTCGAGTTCGAGAACAAGGAACGCGAGATGATCGCCAACGGCATGCCCATCGACCAGGTGTATGCGGAGTTCGGCGATCTCTGACACAGGGCGCGCAACGCCCGGGGAATGCCCATGAGGCTAAAGGACAAGACGGCCCTGGTAACGGGCGCCAGTCGCGGGATCGGCCGTGCCATCGCCCTGGCCTTCGCCCGCGAGGGCGCGGCGGTCGCCGTCAACTACCGGGCCAACGAAGAGGCCGCCCGGCAGACGAGGATCATGGTCGAGGAGCTGGGCGCCACCGCCCTGCTCGCGCAGGCTGACGTGACCGATCCGGCCCAGGTCAACGCCATGTTCGATGCCTGCCTGGCGGAGTTCGGCCGGCTCGACATCCTCGTCAACAACGCGTCGGCCGAGGTCAGGAAGCCCTTCGTGGAGATGACCCCGGAGGACTGGCGGTTGGTGATGGACTCGACGCTGACGTCCGTCTTCCTCTGCAGCAACCGGGCGGCCCGGCACATGATGGAACGGCGGCGCGGCAAGATACTCAACATCTCGTCCATCCACGATTGCATTCCCCGCCTCCGCGCGTCGGCCTACTGCACGGCCAAGGCCGGGGTGCTGATGCTGACGCGCTCTTGCGCCCTGGAGTTGGCGCCACACAACATACAAGTGAACGCCATCTCGCCGGGCCTGATCCACACCGACCGCACCGAGCCCTACGTCCTGCATGGCAACGAGGACGGCCTGAACAACATCCAGACCGCCATACCGGCCCGGCGCGCGGGCACGCCCGAAGAGGTCGCCGAGCCGGCCGTCTACCTCGTCTCCGACGCGGCCGGCTATACGACCGGAACCACCATCTACGTGGACGGCGGCTACCTGCAGACCACCTGCCGGATCCCCTGACCCGGCCCAACGGACGGAGATCGCGCGAAGTGAAGATCGCCATGATGCTCAACCCGAACCCCGAGCCGACCTGGCAACTGGCGAAGCAGGTCGGCGTCAACCACGCGGTGACGAACCTCTCCCGACTGGCCGCGGGTCGGCCGTTCACGGAGCAGTTCCTGACCGAGGTGAAGGACCGCTTCGCGGAGGCCGGGCTGGAGCTGCTGGTCCACGAGAGCAACCCGTTCGACCTGGACCGCATCAAGCTCGGCCTGCCGGGCCGCGACGAGGACGTCGAGAAGTACTGCGAGCTGATCGGCATGATGGGGTCCGTCGGGATTCCCATCGTCTGCTACAACTTCATGGCCGTCATCGGGTGGTTCCGCACGGACATGGCGGTCCCCGCGCGCGGCGGGGCCCTGGCGACGGGTTTCGACTATGAGGAGATCAGGAACGCGCCCCTCACGGACGCCGGGGTCGTCGAGGAAGAGCGCATGTGGGATAACCTGGCCTGGTTCCTCGAGCGCGCGGTGCCGGCCGCGGAGGCGGCCGGGGTCACGCTCGCCATGCACCCGGACGACCCCCCCGTCTCGCCGCTGCGGGGCATCAGCCGTATCCTGACCAGCCCCGACGCCTGCGAGCGCGCCCTTGAGCTCCAGCCGAGCGCCAACCACGGCGTCGCCTTCTGCCAGGGCACCTTCGCCGCGATGGGCGCCGACGTCTGCCGCGAAATCAGGCGCTTCGGCGGCCGGGGCAGGATCGCCTTCGCCCACTTTCGCGACATCAGGGGCACGGCAACCAGGTTCGTGGAGACTTTCCACGACGAAGGTCAGACGGACATGCTTGCGGCCATGCGTGCCTACGCCGAGGTGGGCTTCGACGGGCCGATTCGACCCGACCACGGCCCCACGATGGAGGGGGAGTCCAACGAACGGCCCGGCTATGAGAACCTTGGACGCCTGCTGGCGGTCGGCTACATGCGAGGCTTGACGGAGTTGCTGTGACCGCGGCTCGATGGAAGCGACCGGGGAAGCGAAGCTCGAGCCCAGCGGCGAGGATGTCTTGGGGAGGGTACAGATGACCTGGCGCGCCTTCATTATCGGCATCCTCGGGGTCGCCGGTCTCTGCCTGCTGACGCCCGTCAACGACTATGTGTACGGCAACACCTTCCTGACCGGCAATCACTTCCCGGTGGGGGTGTTCTTCTTCCTGGTCATCCTGACGCTCGGGGTGAACCTGGTCCTGAAGCTTGTTCGGCAGGGCTGGATGTTCAGGCAGTCGGAGCTGATGCTCATCTGCTGCATGATGCTGGTCGCATCAACGGTGCCGTCCAGCGGGCTGATGCGCAACTGGCTGCCCCTGATGGCGGCGGGGCCCTATCTGTCGCAGCGACCCGATCTGTTCTGGGAGGATGACGTCCTGAAGGTAGCTCCCAAGGGCATCCTGGTGAGCAATGACATGAAGTCAGCAGCGGCGAGGAAGTTCTTCGAGGGCACGCCGAAGGGCGAACTCGTGCGGGTGCCGTGGGATCGTTGGGCGAGGCCCTTCCTCACCTGGGGCGTCTACATCTGTCTTTACTACCTGGCAACGATTTTCCTGTGCGCCATCCTGCGGAAGCAGTGGGTGGAGTCGGAGCGGCTGATCTTTGCCGTGGCCCGTGTGCCGTTGGACTTGACGGAGGGCAGCAGGGAGGGGCGCGTGCTGTTCCCCGCGATGCGCAGCAAGGCGTTCCTGATCGCGGCTGCGCTCACGTTCCTCTTCGGGTTGATCCGCCTGGCGCCCCTTCTGGTTGGCGCCGAGGAGGGATGGCGAGTGCGCCTGCCCCTCTTAGAGGCGTTGCGCGACATCCCAGGGTCGTACGTGACCGGCAGCGACGGCCGCGTATTCCCGCTTGCCATCGGGTTTGCCTTCCTGGTGCCCGGCGACGTATCGCTGGGCATCTGGTTCTTCCACCTGTTCGCGTACGGCCAGACGGTCGTGGC
>DAOVRD010000202.1 GCA_030628375.1 Planctomycetota bacterium | reverse complement strand
CCATGTGTCCCGCCCTGTCCGGGAGGGCGAGACGCGCTGGCTGGACGGCCTCTACCTGGACGTCCCGGAGGAGTGGGACTACCCATACCGCTTCTTCCGGTGGTAAGGGGCGCGAGCGCACTGGCCTATCTGTGTGGCACAGGCGCCTTGTAGCTCAGGCGCCCTCGCCTGAGTTGCGGCCATTCCCATCGGCCGCAGCCGAGGGCGGCTGCGCTACATTATGGGCCGGGCCTCCTTCGCTCCTGCCGGAGTTATGGAGCCCAGGGGGCGGCTGAGCCACATTTTTCAACGGGCTGCTAACCGACTTCGGGAGGAGGGCGCATGCTCTGGCGGATGAAGCTACCGCTCGTGCTGGTTGCCGTGCCGGTCTTGCTGGCCGCGGCCGGCCATGGATGGGAGACAGCAACTATGGTGTCAGAACTACCTGAGGGGGACGGCCTCGCCGCGAAGTATCCCGGGGACCGCGGCATCGAGGATGACCCGGCGGTCGTTTTCGCAGACGACTTCGAGACTGCCGACCTCGGCCGGGTGCCAAGCGGCTACCACAAGGGAGGCAACTCGAAGTGGGATAACACCTGGGGTGGATGCCTCATCACGGAGCAAGCCGAAGGCGTCCACAGTGGCAAGAAGGCCGTAGAGATGACGGTCGTTCAGACCGGTTCTGGGCCAGGAGGCGGCCTGGCCCTGGAGAAGTTCTTCGAGAAGGGGTTCGACACCCTCTTTCTGCGGTACTACGCGAAGTTCGAGAAGAACACCGAACTCTACCATGGCGGGGCGCACAATGGCGGCCGCATCGCCGCTGTGGCGCCGGGGGCGCCACCGACGTCGCCCGGACTGCGCCCTGACGGGAGCAACCAGTTCATTCTGCGGCTGGACAGTTGGCGCACCCGGGAGGAGGTCCCCTCGCCCGGCTATCTGGTCGTCTACGTCTACCACATGGATCAGGGGGGCCGGTGGGGCGATCAGTTCTTCCCTTCCGGGAAAGTCTTCCCCCCTGACAGGCAATTGTTCGGAGACGAGTTCGTCCCCCGGCCGGAGTTCATCCCGGAAAGGGACCGCTGGTACTGTTACGAATTCATGCTTCAGGCGAACACGCCGGGCGAGCGGGACGGGCGCGTCGCTTTCTGGGTGGACGGCAAGTTGGTCGGTGATTTCCCCAACATCCGGTTCCGGAATGTGGCAACTCTGAAGCCGGACCGCGTTCAAATTGCCCTGTACACGCAGAACCGCCGCGTTCGGAAGGACGTCACGATGTGGTACGACGACGTGGTGGCGGCCACGTCCTACATCGGCCCTCAGGTGCCCGCCGAGTAGGCGGGGGGCAAAGGGTCAGCGCGGAGGCGGCGGACTACGCACCTCCGCTCGGGAGCCAGGGGCGGACGACCGTATCTTCCGGCGCTCCCTCCGGGTACTCCTCCATGTGCCTCCGGTATGCCCGCATGAAGTTGCCCTGGCTCACCTCGTCCAGCATCTGGGCCCGCAGCGCCAGCGACAGCGCGTTCGGCTTGACCAGGTAGATGCGGTCGATCACCACTCGATGGATCACGCCGCCGCCCTCCTGTGGCTCGTCCTCGGTGTGGGACTCGCAGACTGACACGTACAGCCCGTGCACGCCGTCCGGGCCGCGGGCCGCGCAGAGACAGTACTCGCTGAGCGTGCCGTCCGCCGCTTCCAGAGCGAAGGCGAACCGGCTCGCGTGCCCCTGGCGGTAGGCATACGCCCCGGCGGGCCAGTCGCCGCAGTCCTCGGCGAAGTGCGAAGCCCGGAACGAGACGCCGTTCTCCTGGATCATCTCGTCCACCGGTGCCAGGGCCTCGGCGATCAGGTCGCCGGCGTCCTGGCGCCGACGCCACCGGCGGCGTCCTGCACCTTCGCGTTCGCTGCGCACCGTCCGGGCGCTCTCTGCGCGATCGGCCGACGGAGAACCTGCGGCGGATAGGGTCTCGGTCCCGGCAGCACGACGGGCGTCCGCTTCACCCCGTGGCATTCCCCCGCACGCTGTCAACAGCAAGGCTACGGCGACCGTCCCCACAACACATATGCGGCGATGGACCATGACGTCCCTCCATGCTACGCGGCGAGGAGTAATTGCCAGCCTTCAGTCATCCAGCCAACGGCCCCGGAATGCCGCCATTGTAGCGGCAGGTTTCTCCACGTCAACGCGCCCTTGTATCCTGTAAATCCTGTCTATCCGTGTCTGACGTCGTTGTTTTGTACGCTTCTCACAGTGGCGTGGCGGGTCAACGGGCTCCTTGCCTGTCCTCCAGCCAGACGGCGGCGACGCCCTCGGCCGGGTTGTGTTGCCGGCGGTCAGAGAACCGTTGTCAGCGGCGGCGAAAGGTAGATGTAGTAGCCGGAACCGTGCTGCGACCTGTCGTGCCGGTACTCGAAGTCCTGGAAGGGCGAGTACCCGCGCGTGCTCACCACGGTTGGGTTGCACAGCACCATCAGGCAGTGATGCTGTAGGTTGGCGGTGACGATGTTCTCACGGAAGTCGCCGATTATGTCGGCGCAGGGCTGGTTGCGGCCGTAGTGGGTCCCCTGGGGGAGTTGGCCGCCCGGCACATCCTCGGTCTCGCCCGTAGGCAGCAGGCGCACGATCCGCTTGTGTTCCTTGCGGATGGCGAATCTCACCTCCGGCGAGGCATCCCAGTGAACGGGCACGAAGTTCTTGCGCTGCCATTCCGTCAGGTTCAGCCAGTGAGTGCCATCGGGCAGGAAGATGGGGTTGTGTTGCTCCTCCCGCGCCCCGCGTTTAGCGGCCCCCCACTCGTGACGGGCGTCCTCGGCCGTGTGCGGCTGCAGGCCGGGCACGTCGGCGGTGTGGCGTGTAACCCAGCCGTAGTGGGCGTGACGGAACGGTTCCTTGAAGATGGTTCGGCCCTGATTGTCCACCAGGTACACACCCGGATTGTGGCTCTCAACGGCGTACCAGATCTGCAGACCCTCCCGGCGCGGGTCGATGCGGGCCGGCTTGGAGATGTCCGTGTGGCCGAAGTCCTCGGCCTCCCACCGCACCGTGCCGTCGCCGTTGTAGCAGACGCCGCCGCAGATGACTTCCTGGATTCCGTCGAAGTCGATATCCGCAACGTCCAGGTTGTGCCCGCCCGGACGGACCTGCTCCCGGCGCCAGAGGGTGCTGCCGCTCACGCCGTCCAGCGCCGTGAGCACGATGTCGTCGTAGGTCTCGTCCTGCACGACGACGCAGGCCGGTTCGTCCACGCCCCGGAGGTGGGCGACTGTCATCATGACGCGTTCGCGTGTCCCGGGCCAAGGCTGCGCCCAGACGGTCTCCCCGGTCTGAGCGTCGACGGCCACGATGGTCTCGTCCGGCCCGGTTTCCCGGTGCTCCTCTTGCCAGGACCATTGCCGGTCGCGCCGGAACACCACCTCCGTGCGCCCGTCGCCGTTGATGTCCCATGCCAGGAACGGCACGACGTTCTGGTTCCACCCCCCGGGTGGTAGGTGCGTGTCGGCCTCCCACAGCGGACGGCCCTCGTGTGAGAAGGCACAGAGCCAGAGCGTGGGACCGCGCATCGAGCGCATCACGAATCCCATGGCGCCGTCGTTCTCGAGTTCCCCGATGACGAGGCCACCGGGGCGATCGTCCGGGTTGAGCGGGATCTCCAGCGCCGTTAGCCGTGCTGGTGCGGAAGAGTCCACCGCCACGGACTCCGAGCTGACTCCATTAGCGTCAAGGACGCGGTATTCGTGCGCGCCCGGCTCGGGTGTCGCGTC
Source organism: Planctomycetota bacterium (assembly GCA_030628375.1). Lineage (GTDB taxonomy): Bacteria > Planctomycetota > Brocadiia > SM23-32 > SM23-32 > DAOVRD01. The sequence goes on along the minus strand of DAOVRD010000202.1, from coordinate 3,920 downwards.
GAGGAAGTTCGTTGACTCCACAATCGGCGCGGATGTCACGCGCTGCCACGGCCCACCACCGGCCCGGCGACGCTCGACGTGGAACCCCACATCCGGCGCGTCCTCGGCCAGCAGGCGCCAGGAGAGGAACACCTCGCCGTTGCCCCTGGGCAGGACGGCCACGAACCGTTGTTCTTCACTATCCATCGCAAGTCCCCGTGAGAGAGACGGGTCCAGTTATGGCCTTGCGAGTGCGACACATTTTAGCGTCCTACCCGGTGTCGTCCAAGGGGTTACACTCGAACAGCTCGACGGCCTGCTGCATGTTCGATATCACGTCCACGCCGAAGGGGCAGCGCTCCATGCACGCGCCGCACTCAGTACAGTCGGACGCCCTGGCCTCAAGCGCTTCGTAGTGCCCGCGAAACGGCTCCAGGTCGCCGTGCCGCGCCGAGACCAGCAGGCGGATGGTCTTGCCGATATCGATGCCGGACGGGCAGGGCAGGCAGTGATTGCAGTAGACGCACGTCCCTTCGGCGGGCTCCTGGAAGTGGGGGAGGACGGCGGAGAAATCCCGCTCTTCGGTGGACGCGTCCAGGTATGCCAGGGCGGCCCTCAACTCTTCCAGGTTCTTGACGCCAGGCACAAGGGTGGACACGCCGGGCTGGGAGACGGCGTAGCTGAGGCACTGAACCGGCGTCACGTCCGGCCCGTCGGGTCCGAGCAGGGCTCCGCCCGCGAACGGCTTCATCCCCACCAGTCCCACGTCGTGGGCGGCGCACAGGTGGTACAACTCCGTCCGTCCTTCGGTGGCGTCTCCGGACAGATTGATGTTATGCATCAGCACGTCGATCTCGCCGCTCTGGACGGCCCTGCGGGAGACAGGGACCTTGTGGCCGCTCAAACCGATGAAGCGCGCCTTGCCACGGCGCTGGAGCTTCCCGGCCAGAGCGAGCAGTCCACCGGGCGCCATGATCCGTCGGTAGTCGTCCGCCTCGTCGCAGTTGCTCAGGAACAGCACGTCGAGGTGGTCCGTGTGAAGGCGGGTGAGCTGGTCGTCAATGAGGGCTTCGCTCTCCGCGATGTCGCGCGTGCGACGGTACTGTCCGTCCTTGTCGGCGGATCCCAGATGTCCCGTCAGGATGATCTCGTCCCTTCGGCCCTCCAGTGCGGCGCCGAAGTTGTCGCGATAGTCAGCGTAAGAGAACAGCACGTCGAAGTAGTTGACGCCCTTGTCGAGGGCCTCGCGCACGACCGAGACCACGGTCTCACGTGTGGCCTCGACCAGGTACTCGGTCCCAAGTCCCATGACGGCGGCTTCAAGGCCCGTTCTGCCCAGCTTGCGCGTTTCCATCTCCCGGTCACCTCCCTGCGCGCCACAGTGATCCTGCCGGCCAAGTATATCACGAACGACTCACGACCTGCCCCACTCTCCGACTGGGCGGCACGCCCCGGCAGCGTCCTTGGTCTTCCTGGTTGACGGTGAGGTGCGCCCTGTTGTGGTGCCACTTGCTGAGTTCGCGTCTGCCCAAGGTACTCTAACTCAGCAGCCCGTCGAGGAACCAGCGTTGTTTATGCTACACCGCGTTTGCAGGGACAAGCAAGGATCTCGGGTAGCAGACGAGATAGCAGCATGCCGGGGATCTACTGTTGGAGACGGCCCCCGCGGCGGCCGCGTTTGGAACGGATTCGACAAAGGGCGGCGCGACCTGGACGGCGGCGATCCGCGGCGACGTGCTGATGATGGGGCTGGTCAGCTTCTTCACGGACTTCGCCAGCGATATGATGAATCCGCTCCTGCCGGTCTTTATCGCCGGGCTGGTCGGCGGGGCGGCGGCGGAAGCCGCCGTGACCTCACTACCAGTATCGGTGTTTTGTGAATCCTGTCTATCCGTGTCTGACGTCGTTGTTCTGTACGCTTTCCACAGTGGCGTGGCCGGTCAACGGGCTCCTTGCCTGTCCTCCAGCCAGACGGCGGCGACGCCCTCGGCCGGCACGAGGACCTGGCACTCGAAGCCGGCCTGGGTGCATACCTCGCGCTGCTCCACGGGCCGGAGTTCCAGCGTCTCCGGACACCACATGCGATCGTCGCCGATGCGGTGGACGGTGAGCGATTTGAGCCCCGGGCGCAGGTTGCGGAAGCGCAGGGCGGCGATGCAGTCCCTGGTCCGTTCGGCGTCGTGGTTGACAACCAGCAGGCCGACTCGGCCGTCGCTCCGGCCGGCCAGCACGCGCAAGTCCCCCGGGGAGTCGGCCGCCAGTCTTTCCGTGCCGAGCTGCGAAAGGGCCTGATAGACGAAGTACTGCGGCCTGACTCGCTCGGCGACGCCGAACAGGCCGAGCCGGTGCGGCATCTCGTTCCAGTGCCGCGCCATGCGCCCGATGCCTCCCTCGGAGAAGAACGGCGCGAAGTCCTGATGGAAACACGTCTGGTCCCAGATGTGGTAGTAGAAGGACCAGTCCAGCCCAGCCGCCATCATCTCAATAATGGACGAAACTGCCAGAGATGCCCTGCGAGGATCATAGGCCTGGTCTTCGACGGACACCTTCCCGCCCAGCGCGCTGCTCCACTCGGTGACCATCAGCTCCGGCCGCGGGCCGGCGAAGCCGTCCAGAGCGCACCGGGCCGCTCGCACGCACTCGGCGTGCTGGGCCGGCGAGTCAGTGTAGAGGTGCCACGAGACGAAGTCGAGCTGCGTGCCCGTGCGGCGGCAGAACTCGACCAGGCCCGGCAGAAGCTGGTGGCGGACGTCTGCCAGGGCCGGCCCGCCCACTCGGGCTTCGGGGAACACTTCCGGGATGGGGCGGACCGTCATGGCGTAGTATTCGCCGTACTCTTCGGGGTCCGTGATGAGATAGGGGCAGCCGCCGTGCTCGCCGATGTCGGGCTCGTTGCCGATCTCCCAGTGCGTGACCAGGGGCCGCTGGACGGAATAGCGGCGCACGAGTTCGCGTATGACGTTCTGCCATTCCGCGACGTCGCGCGGCCGCCAGACGGACTGGTCTATCTGCGGGTAGAGCGCTTTCGGCTTGATGGTGATCGCGGCGACGACGTTCGCGCCCGTCGCGGCCAGCGCGTCCATGTAGGGGTCGAGCCGGCTCCAGTCGAAGCGGCCCGACTCGGGGTAGATCCGGAAGAACTCCTGGATGAAGATCCGGATCAGGCGGGGCTTCAGCTTCCTGACGCCGCCGACCACCCGGTCGGGCAGCGGCAGCCAGTTGACGCCCCCGTGGCTCAGGGCGTGCCGCCACACTTCCAGCGGCTCTCCGGTGGGTGCCGCGTCAATGTTCACGTCCGTCACCTGGGTTGGCAGGTCCTTCCTTCGCATCTGGTGCGTCCTCCAAAGCGGCGGCGCAGGCGCGGTCAGAACCTGCGCCAGGAGTGCGGCGGCAGCGTGCCCACGTCCGGCGCTTCGGCCTCGTGCTCGGACAGGTTGGCGACGATGCGCGTCCCGTCAGCGAAGGCCGTGGCCTGCACGGCGTGGTCCTCCGACAGGAACTCGAAGGAGACCAGCTCCTGCATGCCCGTGACCTTGTGCAGCCGGGCGACCGGCAGAGCGGCCCGCAGGGCCGTCTGCACGCTCTCGTCCTCCAGGCGCACGATGTACGAGTAGCTCTCGCGCGTCGCGAGGTCGGCCCATGCGTACTGCTTGCCGAAGGGGAACACGTTCGGCGGGCAGCCGTAGAGCGCGTCCATGCTGGCCTTAAGCTCGGGCTGGCCCGATCCCGTCGTGCCGAGCCCGTGGGCAAGCTCGGAGAGCCCGAAGCCGGGATGGGCGTTGTAGTTATGGAGCTCCCACCACTACTGTCCCGTTATAAGTCGAACAAGAGCAACTGGTTAGAGCATCTGGGTGTTTTGGTTCTGTAACCGGTTGTCGCAAGTACTTGCAGAATGGGGACTTTCTCGAACAACGTCACGCTCAAGATTTGCAGGATTGTGT
>DAOVRD010000178.1 GCA_030628375.1 Planctomycetota bacterium | reverse complement strand
GTCGTAGATCTCCGTCGTGGTCGCCACGGTCGAGCGCGGGCTGGCGCCTCTCATCTCCTGCTGGATGGCAATGGTCGGAGGCAGGCCAAGGATCAGGTCGCAGTCCGGCCGCGGCATCTGCTCCAGGAACTGGCGCGCGTAGGAGGAAAGGCTCTCGATGTAGCGCCGCTGCCCCTCGGCATAGAGCGTGTCGAACGCCAGCGAGGACTTGCCGCTGCCGCTGACGCCCGTTATGACGACCAGGGCGTCGCGCGGAAGCTTCAGGTTGACGGCCTTCAGGTTGTGCGTGCGCGCGTTCAGCAGGCGGATGTAGCCGTCTTGCTGCGGCCCCAGGTCCATATCGGCTGCAAGTGCGGCCGTCGCGTCGCTTTCCGTCTCAGTCGTCATGTTTTCCCGTCTTGCTGTCCTTCGGCGTGTTTCCTTGCGCGAACCAGGAACTTCACCGGGACCGCGTTGTATTCGAATGCTTTGCGGAACCTGTTGGCCAGATATCTCTTGTAGCTGTCTGTTATCAGGTCGGGCTCGTTCATGAACAGGGCGATGGTCGGGGGCCTGATCCCCACCTGGGTGGCGTAGTAGATCCTGCCCGGCCGGCTGGACGTGGACGGAGGCGACTGCCGCGTGACCGCTTCTTGCAGAACGCGGTTCACCTCGCTGGTGGTTGGGCGCACGGCGCCCTGTGCGTGCAGCGCCAGGGCCGTCTCCAGCAGTTGCATGACGTTCTCCCCCGTCAGCGCGCTGATGCACACCAGGGGCGCAAAGGCCACGCCCGGCAGCCTGTCCCGGATGTAGGGCTCGAAGTCCTCCTGGGAAACGCCCGGCGCAAGGTCCATTTTGTTCACTGTCAGCACGCACGGTTTGTAGAGAGAAGTGACGTAGTCGGCCAGTTGCTTATCGAGCCGGCCGACCTCCATCGGCGCCTCCATCATGTGGACGGCCACGTCGGCGCGCCGGATCGAAGTGCGCGAACGCGCCATGCTGTAGAAATCAATCGAGTCCTTGATCTGCTTGCGTCGTCGCAGGCCCGCCGTGTCGATGGCGATGAACTCCAGGTCGCCGACGCTGAAGCGCACGTCCACCGAGTCGCGCGTGGTGCCCGGTATCTCACTGACGAGCACGCGGGGCTCCTGCGCCAGGTAGTTGATGAGTGTGCTCTTGCCGACGTTGCGCCGCCCCACCAGGGCAATCTTCATCGGCTCGGCTTCCGCCGCGCCCCCGCCGCGTCGGCCCGGGGTCTGGGGCAGCGCGGCGGCCACTTTCTCAGTCAGCTCGGCAATGCCTCTACGGTGGGTCGCCGAGGTCGTGTGCAATTCCGAAAGGCCCAGCGAGTAGAAATCCGCCGCCGCGCCGTCATCGCGGGGCCGGTCGCACTTGTTGACCACGACCAGCACCTTCTTCCCGCCGTCCCGCAGTTGCCGTGCGATGTCCTTGTCCAGTGGCTGGCAACCCTCCCTGGCGTCCACGACCAGCAGCACGAGATCGGCGTGCTCGATGGCGATGAGTATCTGCATCTCGATGTCGTCGGCCAGCTCCTCGGAGTCGTGCAGGCCCATGCCTCCGGTGTCTACCAGCTCAAAGGCACCGCTGTCACGCTCGACGACCTGACAGATCCTGTCCCGCGTGACCCCCGGCGTGGGCTCTACAATCGCCACGCGGCGGCCGTAGATCGCGTTGAAAAGCGATGATTTGCCGACGTTGGGCCGGCCCACGATGACGACCGATGGCATGTCCATCGCGCTGCTCGGCTCCGGGAGAGTAGGCGTGCAGGGCGGCTTTCCGCACCTGTCTCAAACCATAGATTATAGCAGAGGGGGCAAACGTGGGAGAAATGAGATGTCCGGGCCAATGAATGGCGCGCAGAAGGCTTCGGCTCCGGAGCTGCGGTCGGCTTCGTGTGGCATTACGACGACAGGCTCCGGCCCAGCGCCATCAGCGTGAGGATGACGGCCAACGCCGCGAGCGACAGGGCGGATACCAGCAGACCGACCGTCGCAGTGGCTTCTCCCGCCAGTCGCCCCTCGCTCCGCTTGATTCGCTTCAGCCCCACCAGGCCGACGACGCAACCCGCGACGCCTGGCAGGGCGTAGACGAGCTGTAAGGCCGGGATGCCCGGGGATTGCACCTGGAGGACGCGGAAGATGGCACAGAACGCCAGGATTCCGAGCCCCAGCGCCGCCACCGCGAGGTCGGCGGTCTTTGCCGGTGGCTGCGGCCTTGCTTCGTCGGCCTCTGCTGCTTCGGCGGAAGTGGAGGAGTCCCTTCTGTCTGGGGTGCCTTGGGCTGGCCGATCCATATCCGCCCTCCGTTGCCCCTCACTCCGCGTTCTTCACGTCGCCATGGTTGAAGGGCCTGTTCGCGGTCAATCTTCTATCTCATAGAACTTCTTGAGTTCGGCTCTGCGTTGCTCAGTCAGTTGGTCGCCGAAGGCTTTGACCACTGCGTCGTAGCTGGCCCGCAGGGACGCCCGGCGGTTGCCATCGGGCCGTTGCAGGTCGGCCTCGCTCACCCACTCCACGGCCATGTCGTTGTAGAGCACGTTGCGACCGCCAGCGTGGATTCCTTTCCGCGTGTAACAGATGACGACGAAAAAAGGCGCATCGTCCGGGATCGGACCGACGTATTCATAGCTGCATCGGGCCCCCGTGTCGCCGAGCTGCGCTGGCGACTCGTCCGCCGGGTCCAGAAAACGGTCGTCGTCTGCGATGTAGGGCTCCCCGCGAAGCGCTGCCAGGTCAGGGGGAAACTGGTCGTCGTGCTCAGCGCGGTACTGAAAGATGGCCAGGCTTATCCAATGGAGGTTCGCCTTGCTCATTGTCCTATCCATGAGCGAGGAGTCGCCGCGCGTAACGAAAGGCGCCAGCGACCATGCAGCCACCAGAATGACGACCACGCAAACCAGACCGACCAGGGCGCGGACGATGGCTCTTGCCCTATCCTCCATGTGACCTTCCGCCGCTTCTCACGCATGGGTTCGCGACGCGAGGCAGCTTACTCCTGCAGCGGTGCGAAGTCAACGCCTGGTGCGCGCCGTTCGGTGGGTGGTACAGACGACGGGGATCGCGAGCAGTGGGCGGGCCCGCTTCGTACTCAACACGCAATCGTACCAACTCGACCGAACCCACGTCATGGACTACCACGCCGTCAGGGCGCGTCCAGGGTAGATTGGCCCGCTTGGGATGGGGCGCCCCCTTTTCGCTGCCGTTCTGGTTGGTTGCTATGCTGGCTTTGGCCTGAGTTCATTGGAAGACGCAAACCCGTTTGCCCGACAGGGGGCGTAGTATCGGTAGATGCGCAGGTTGACGCTTGGTCGACCAGCTTTACAAAGTTGGCAATATAGAGCCAGTTGCTGTTTGGCGGTTCCGCAGAGCTCGTCTCGTACGAATGGTCCCTCCAGCCTCCCGTACGAATGTCCTCACCCAATCGCTCACCATTCATCCCCCCGCCACGGCCCATCGACACCTTGTCTAAGGTTCCGGCCTTGAACCGCTCGTATATTTCGCGCCCCTGGATCATTTGTTCACAGTAGTGCCTGTACTGGCGCTTCTTGGCAGCAAGACGGGGGTATGAATGCAGTGCGAGCTCAAGCATTGCCAAGAAGTAGTCACCGGCGCACACCGGTCTGTACGCTGCGCGGATAGCCTCCCACGTCAATATTGGGAAGTCGATTTGCCCAAGCCTGCGGCTTAGCTCCCCAGGGAGCAAAGCATAGTGATAGACTTTCTGCACGCCCAGAGACTCCTGAATGCACTTAAGCATCTTTTGTTGGTTCTGCATCTGGCGATTCAGCTCGTACGTAGTAGGCGTGTCAAACATTTTTGCTTCCAGAGCCACAAGGTTCTTTGGTTCGCCCTTGATCAGAATGAGGACGTCCAGAGTTTCCTTGGTGCTGGGTACGTCAGGGAAACGGTCTTGGGCTTCCTCGCCTACAGATTCGTTCAGGCTGTACTCTGTGAAGAATTGCACATTAGCTTCCTCTGGATCTGCCTTTATAACCGTGGATTCTAGCCCCGGGATCAAAGATAGGAAGCGACGAAAGTGCCTGAAGTTATCTTTGCATATCACCATGGGTAGGACCGTCCCCGTAAAAAACCGCTCTTTTCGATTGAGAGGGAGTTGCTCGTGTACCAACTTCGTCAGCGACATGACTGTTACCTCCCTTTTGGAGCATCAAAGCAGAAGCCGCACCTACACGGTTCGTCAAGTTCGGCGTGCCACTACCAGCCGTGTTTCCTGTCTATACGATCTATTTCGTCGAGCAGCTCGTCCGTCGTGTAATCGTCCAGTTTGCTCTCGTCCCGCTTGAGTTCTTCTGTGCTTACCTCGGACAGTGGCCGGCGCGGGGGCGAAGGCGAGGACGCCTGGCCAGAAAAATGTGCTATACAGCTACCGACGATTATCAGGGCAATGACTCCGCAGCCTAAGCCTACCCAGCCCGCGGTTTGGTCTGCTTTTCTCTTCCCTTCTTTTTTCTTCTCGGCAATCTCGCCTTGCTGCGGTGCACCACACTTAGGGCAAGCAACCGCGTCAGGAGAGATCTTTTTGTTGCACTGGTAGCATCTTATCAGGGTCACTGTTGCCTCCTGGATCCAATCTCAAAGGGTGAAGTGCTCGATCACACGACACACACCGTATTGTAGCCTTTCACCTCCGGCTTTCAACAACAGGTGCCGGTGGCTGAGCGCACATAGGTGGTCGTGCTGTCGCTCCACCTAATCTCGCTGGGCGAAGCCAAGGTCAAATCGGTACGACGAATGCAGCTGTGTGTGCCACGCAAAATCGCTGCTCGGCCGAAGTAGGGCGAGAACCGGCTGAAGGCAATCGAGAGGGCGGGTCCGAGCCGCCCCTACATTCGCCGAAAGACTTGCGGCGCGGCCGAGCCCCACCCGACCGCGCCGCAAGGTCTTCTCTAATGACGGTAGCGGGAGCCCGCGACCCCTGGAATGCCCGTGCAGCCGCAGACGGCACGGCCTCCACCTACTTGCCCATCTTGCGAAGGTTCTCCAGACACTTCGCGACGCATTCCAACGGCGGATAGACGCGACTTGCCTGCTCGACGATATACCATTCGGTGGCGCCCACGCTCTCGCAAAGGGCGAAGAAGTCGTCCCATCGCACGTCGCCCTCGCCGATGAGGGCCTCGCCGGGGCTTGCTGAGGAATACTCTTTCAGGTGGACGGTGACGGCCTGGCCGGGGTAGCGTTCGATATAGGGCACCGGGTCGGCGCCGCCGCTGAGGGCGTTGCCGGTGTCAATCTGCATGATCAGGTCTTTGGAGCCCGTGCTGAACAGGATGTCCCACGGCGTCTCACCGTCCATGGGAGCGAAGTCGTGGGCGTGGTTGTGGTAGCCGACCCGCATGCCGTCCTCCCGGACTTTCTCGGCGATCTCACTGAGGGTCCGGGCGAACCCCTGCCATTCTTCCTTGGATTCCTTCTTAATCGAGGGCACGATTAGATTGGGGTTGCCACATGTCTGGTTGAACTCCACGGCCCTGGTCAGTTCGTCGCCGAGGAGCGTGTCCATCGCGGTGTGCGTGCCGCACATCTTCAGGCCGAACTCGTCGAGCATCTGTTTCCACTCCTGGGCGCTTCGGTCGTGGTAACCGGCAGGTTCCACGGCTTCGTAGCCCATCTCGGCCACTGCCTTCAGTGTGCCCGGCAGGTCCGCGGCGCATTGCTGGCGGACTGAGAACAACTGCAATCCGATCGGAATCCTCGCCATGCTCCTGTCCTCCTCCTGCTTGCTGTTGAGGGATGCTGGCCACACGGCCGACGCCTTGCTGAAACACACGGACAGGGCAGCCGCTCCCTAATCGTGCCCCGGGCCGGGAATCACGGGCTCGGCGCCCCACGGGCCCTCCACCGGAGTCGCCGGGAACGGCAGCCCCGGGCGCACCGGCTTCACGCCGGGGAAGGCGCCCTGGTTTATCAGGTCGTCGTAGCGCTTGCCCTCCATCAGCAGCATCGAGGCGGCCGTGATGCCGAAGTTGAACCCCACGCACGGCTCGCCCCAGTCCCACGTGATGCGCGTCGGGCGCATGCGCCGCGCGTAGAAGCGCGAAATGGTGCCGCTGCACCACGTAGACATGTGGCCCACGAAGCCGGGAATCCATACGTCCCGCCCCGGCACCCACTCGTAGCCGTGGTAGATGTCGCTGAAGCTCTCATGCGCCACGTTGGAGACGCTGCACAGGCGGAAGACGTTGCGCCCCAGCATGTAGTGCAGGTGCTCCTCGGCCAGCTCGCGGAACTCCTCGCGGCCGGACAGCTTCCAGGCCATGGCAAGCTGCATGGCTATGCCGCCGACGCCGGCGGGATTAGTGTGCCAGCCGTGCGGGCAGACGGAGACGCCGTAGGGCTCGCTCTTCACCATCTCGAACAGGTCGGCCATGCCCTCGACGAAGCGGCTGCGGAACTGCTCCTGCAGCGCGGGGTCGCCCTCGGGGTCGAGGATGTAGGAGATCCAGGCCCAGTTCGTCGCCCCGTGGAAGCCGCTGTCCCTCCAGCCTCCGCCCGTATCGGCCAGCTCGCGGACCAGGTCGTGGAAGCGGTCCTGCCGGGTCAGGCGCCACAGCTCGACGGCCGTCCACATCGTGTCGGCGGGCGAGGCCAGCTTCTCGTCCTCGCGCGGCGGCGGCCGGTTCGCCTCGGCCCAGTCCCAGGCCTTCAGGGCGGCGGCCTGGAACGCAGCCGAACCTTCCGCATCGTAGGGCTTCAGCACGCGGCCCATCATGGCCATGCAGCCGCATGTCTGCATGTGCCGGCCGTAGCTGAACCGGTCGTCGCGGATGTAGCGCGGGTCGTCGTCGTTGGCCCAGCCCTTGCCGGAGCCGGCGATGGGTCCCCCGCCGCCGCGTTTGCCGGTCAGCAGGTAGCCCATGCAGCGACCGTCATCGAGCTGCATGTCGCGGTAGTATTCGCCCTGCCAGCGCGCCTCGTCCAGGAAGTCCGGGACGCCGTTGCCGCTCTCGGGCAGGTTGAGTTGGCCGTCGAAGTGCTTCTCTTTGCTCATCTCCCAGGCCAGCAGCATGGGGGCCACGCGGTCCGTGTGGGGGAACATGCGCGAGTCGCCGGCGTCAACCCAGCCGTGGCGCACGACCCGGGTGATGGACTCGTCACTGGCGAGGGGGACGGGCTCGGTATAGCAGGGGGGGCGCGCCCACCCGAACGCGTTCTTCTCCGAGAGCCCGGTGCCGCTGCGCTGATACATGAAGAAGCGCGCCACATGGTAGTAAAGGTAATCGTACACGGCGTCGTCCACGAAGAACGCCACCGAGCGACCCACGCCCGGCACTTCCAGCACGTAGCGGCCCTCCTCGCGCACGGGCGTGAAGTCCGCTGCGTAGATCCACTCGCCGTAGATGTCGGGCTCAAACGGCGATTGGCGGGTCAGTTCGCCGCGCAGGACCGGCCTGCCGACCGGTTCGTCGTCCGGCCCGGCCCTGCGGACGACGAACGGCCGCCCTTCCATGCCGAAGAGCCGGCTTCCGCAGACGAATCCGATCTTGCCGCCGCCGGGGACGTAGCCCACGTGGTCCACCCGCACGGGCAGGCGCTCGGGCTCGGGCCCGTCGGAGCGCAGCACGATGTTGTCCAGGTCAATGCTGAGCTTCCCGGCCCATCCATCGCCCGCCAGCACGAGCCTGTTGGCAGTGATGAGCCTGGCGTTGGGCGTCTCCCAGTCCAGGTCCGCCGCGGGCACCACGACGTGCTGCCACTCGGCGGTGTCCCTCAAGTAGGGGTCAAGCGGGGTCAGCCGGGGCGACGCCGTGTCACGACCGTAGGTGCAGCGAAGCCCCACGGCCAGCCCCTTGCCCTTCGCGTCGCCGCGCAGGTCGAACTCGATGGTGCCCTGCGGGCGGTAGCCGTAAGCGTCGAAGAAGGCGCGCGGGCGACTGGTGCTGCCGTAGGGAGGCACGAGTTCGGGCGTGATGATGAGGCGCCAGGCGGGGTCCTCACCCGCGATCGTAAGGCGGAGGCGCAGGCCAAGGTCACCATCCTTGGCCGCCTCCTTTGAGGGCAAGTTCTCGGCCGGGTTGGTGAGGCCCGTCACCGTGCCCCGCTCCCCCTGGCCGTGCATGAGATCCCGTGCGCCGCCTTCCGGATTGCCGCGCCGGAGTTCCTCCCGGAAGAAGATCAGGGTGTTGAGGCGCGTGGCCTGCGCGACCTTCTCGGGCGTCCATTCGTTCGCAGCGTCCAGCGTCCGAGGCGCCAGGACCAGAAACAGGCCCAAGGTGCTCACAATGAGGCATACATATCTGCGGGCTGCCATCGGTCGTCACTCCTCTCGTTCATCTGTCGTGAGGCAGGAGGACAAAGGGATCGTTCCCGTTCGGTGCGGTGGCGCGACCTTCGCCGCGGGCGCTATTCTAGCCACGCGAGGCTGGCGAGTCGAGGGCCAACCGGTCGTTACCGCTGCGTGGCACCGGCAGCAGGGCAGGCCTACTGCGCCGGCCCGGGGACGACCGGCTCGGCGCC
>DAOVRD010000345.1 GCA_030628375.1 Planctomycetota bacterium | reverse complement strand
GGACTCATACACGAACTGGTAGCACCAGACGGCCAGGACCAGCCCCAGTGCCAGCAGCGGGAAGGCCGGATCGGCCCAGCCCGCGGTGAGGATGCGGGTGACGATCAGCCGCGCGTCGCCGAAGCTGCGCGCCCGGAAAAACACCCATGCAAAGGTGACGAAGGCGAACACGAGCAGTTGCTTGACGAACTTCGGCACGCGCTCTTTGTAGAAAGCCGACCGCTCCAGTTCCCGCGTCAGGACGCGCCCGAGGGCATGGAGCGCTCCCCAGATGACGAAGGTCCACGCCGCCCCGTGCCACAGCCCCGAGATGACCATCGTCAGGGACATGTTCACGTAAGTGCTGACGCGCCCCCTGCGATTGCCGCCCAGGGGGATGTAGACGTAGTCCCGGAACCAGGTGGAAAGGCTGACGTGCCAGCGCCTCCAGAAATCGCCGAGGCCGGTTGCCAGGTACGGGTTGTTGAAGTTGAGCATCAGCCGGAAGCCCATCATGCGCGCCACGCCGCGGGCCATGTCCGTGTAGCCGCTGAAGTCGAAGTATATCTGCCACCCGAACGCAAAGGTGGCCAGGACCAGGGCCGGCGCGCTGAACTCGCCCGGGGCGTCATAGACCTTGTCGACGTAGATGCCCAGATAGTCGGCGAGGGCGACCTTCTTGAAAAGCCCGACGATGAACAGCGAAAGGCCGTCGGTGACGTCCTGCCGGGCGATACCGGGCGTGGCGCGCAGTTGCGGCAGCAGGTTCTTCGCCCGCTCGATCGGCCCCGCCACCAACCGGGGGAAGAGCGCGACAAACGTGGCGAATCGAATGAGGCTCCGCTCCCTTTCGATCTGCCCCCGGTAGTAGTCAATGGTGTAGCTCATCGCCTGAAACGTGAAGAACGAGATGCCGACGGGAAGGATCACACCCGGCGCAGGCAGGTGATAAGAGGTGCCGAGGAGCGCGAGGAGGGCGTTCAGATTATCGGTGACGAAGGCGCCGTACTTGAAGAACCCGAGCAGCCCCAGGCTGTTGATTATGCTCAGCGCGAGCCACAGCTTCCGCCCGCTCGTCTTCTCCATCAGGATGACCGCGACGTAGTTGACGAGCGTCGTGTAGGCGATCAGGAACAGGTAGAGGGGGTTCCACCAGCCGTAGAAGACGTAGGAGGCAAGCAGCAGCCAGGGCAGCTTCAGCCTCGTTCGCTTCAGGGCCAGGTGGACGGGGTAGACGATGAGGAAGAAAAGGACGAACGTCCAGGTGTGGAAGAGCATCTGTGGGCCGGTTCCCTCATTCCATCAGGACGCGGATGTGCGCTTCGACCGAATCGGCCAGTGCCTCCAGGTCGTACCCGCCCTCCAGGACGGAGACGAGCCGCCCCTGACAGCACTTCTCCGCGATCCCCTTCACAATCCGCGTGAGTTCTGCAAAGCCCTCCGAGGTGACCCTCATCCCGCCGAGCGGGTCCGCCTCGTGCGCGTCGAAGCCTGCCGAGATTAGCACAAAGTCCGGCTTGAAAGCGAGTGCGGCCGGCTTCAGCTTCTCCTGAAGGGCTCTGGTGAACTCCGCGTCTCCGGAGCCCGCCGGCAGCGGCACGTTGATGGTGTAGCCCTTGCCCTCTGCGGCCCCCTGCTCCGATTCGGCCCCGGTGCCCGGGTAGAAGGGATACTGGTGGACGCCGAAGTAGAGCACCATGGGGTCATCGTAGAACGCGCGTTGCGTGCCGTTGCCGTGGTGCACGTCCCAGTCCACGATGAGCACCCTGGGCAGGTTGTGCCTCTTCTGGACGTAGCAGGCGGCGATGGCGACGTTGTTGAAGATGCAGAACCCCATCGCGCGGTCCTCCTGCGCATGGTGGCCAGGGGGCCTAACCGCACAGAAGGCATTCTCGACCGTGCCGTCCACCACCGCATCAACGGCCGAGAGCACGCCGGCAACCGCCTCAACGGCCGCCTCGTAGGACCTGGCGGATATCGGCGTGTCCGGTGAGTCCAGATACGCTGCGCCCTGCCGGCAGCTCTTCTCGACGTGTGCCACGTACTGCTTGCTGTGGACGGTCAGAATCCACTCCTGCGCCGCAGGTCGCCGAGCGAATTCGGCCAACCGGGCAAGCAGCCCCTTCTCCTCCAGCCGGTTCACAATGGCCTCCAGGCGCCGTGGGCTCTCGGGATGGGCCGGCCCCGTCTCGTGCTGGAGGAAGACCTCGTCATAGACGAAGCCCGTTGTCGCGACCTGCCTGCCTTCGGCGCCGTCCTGCGCGACAACGCGGGTGTCCGCCTTCCCCCGCCCGAGGCTGAGAGTCGCCACAAGAGCAAGAAGCAGGAAGGCCAGCCTGTTCAACGCCCTTCTCATCCGTCCATCTCCCCGTCCGCCGCAGCGCTCATCAGCGTCAGTGTTGCGACTCTACGATGGCGCCGAGGAAAGTGTGCCTGAACGGCAAGGTAAGCCGCCGAGGCAGCCCTGTCAACTTCATCGCTCACCGGTCGCGATTGCCGGCGTGCGCTGCGTTTTCGCTTTCGTGCCCCACCCGAGCGCCATAGAATGATGCCGGCTGCCAGCCGGGCGAGTGGCGGAAAGGAAGACGCTCCGGACTTAAAATCCGGTGGCCCGCTAAGGGCCGTGTGGGTTCGAATCCCACCTCGCCCACCACCCCTTCCGCATGCCCTGCCGCCTGAAGACGCCTTGCGAGCGGGACAGATCGGGACCGGATCTTGACCACCCGTCATGTGATTGGTATAATGCGCCCGGCTCGCGGGATGCAAAGTCCGTTGCCACCCGGCCCGTTCCGCGTCGGCTGCTGTGCCGTATGGGGTTCGCAGCGGCGATGGCGGTGGCCCTGGTATACGTGTTGCACTATGGACGCCGAGCAGAAACTGGCGCTGCTTGCGGATGCCTCGCGCTACGACGTTTCCTGCGCGTGCGGCACGAGGGGCGGTGCGGATCACCGCCGCCGCGGCCGGGACGGCCTGTGGCTCTATCCCGTCTCGCTTCCGCGCGGCGGCACGTCCGTCATGCTGAAGACGCTGCTCTCGAACGCCTGTGTCAACGACTGCCGCTACTGCCCGTTTCGCAGCGACCGGGACTTCCGCCGGTGCACCCTCGCGCCGGAGGAAGTGGCGCGGGCCTTCATGGCTTACGTGCGGCAGAAGAAGGTGTTCGGCCTGTTCCTGTCGTCCGCGGTCGTGCGCGACCCGGACCACACGATGGACCGCATGACCGCCGTCGCCAGGATCCTGCGCGTGCGGCACCAATTCGACGGCTACCTGCACCTGAAGATCATCCCCGGCGCGTCGGACGCCGCCATTGAGGAGGCGCTCTCACTGGCCAACACCGTCTCGCTGAACGTCGAGGCGCCGACGCGGTCGGCCTTTCGGGCGCTCACCGCCGGGAAGGACTACGACCGGGACATCGTGCGGCCGATGCGGCTGATCAGCCGGCTGACCGGGCGGGGGAGCCGACACGCAGGCGTCAGGCAGATGACGCAGTTCCTGGTCGGAGCCGGCGGCGAGAGGGACGCCGAGATCGTGAAGGCCACTTTCGGCCTCTACAAGCGGCTGGGCCTCGGTCGCGTCTACTTCAGCGCCTACCAGCGTGGCCTGGGCGATCCCGACCTGCCCGGCGAGCGCAATGAGCCCCGCGGCCCCGATGACGTGCTGATGCGGGAGCATCGCCTCTACCAGGTGGACTGGTTGATACGCAAGTACGGCTTCACCGACGAGGAGATCCCGTTCGAGGCGGACGGCAACCTGTCGCTGGACGCCGACCCCAAGGAACTCTGGGCGAAGGCCCATCCCGAGCGGTTCCCGATCGACGTCAACGGGGCCGACAGGCAGGAACTGCTCCGCGTGCCCGGCTTTGGCCCCGTCACGGTGAAGCGCATCCTCGACCTGCGCAGGGACAGGGGCCGAATTCGCTCCATCGAGCAGTTGGGAAAGCCGGGCAAGAGGCTGAGCAAGGCGGCCCGCTACGTCAAGTTCGGGCGTGCCCGGAGACCCGCCGCCCGCCCGGCGCAGGTAGAGGCTGGCGCGCCCGCCCTTCGTCGGGTATGCTGACCGGCCGCCCCAGTTCAGCCAAG
>DAOVRD010000344.1 GCA_030628375.1 Planctomycetota bacterium | reverse complement strand
CGAGGTGGAGTTCACCAACGGCGCAGTGGGCAACATCTCGGTGGTCGGCGACTCATTCGAGAGGTGGGAGGACATCACCATAGCCTGCTCCGACTGGACGTTCTTCCTGCGCCAGGAGAAGCTGACGTACTGCACGGGGGCACGGGCGGAGGTCCTGTCGCTGCAAGACGCCCTCTACAGCAGCAAATCCCCGGACCACAATTTCATCGAGGCGATCCTGGGACGGGCGGAAGTTCTGGCGCCGAGCGTCTGCGGGCTGCGGACGATCGAACTGACCGAGGCGGCTTGGAGGTCGGGCCAGACCGGCCAGCCCGTTCATCTCTGATCCCGCTGCGCTGCCGCGTGGCTTGCCCCGGCAGACCGAACCGATGCGCCACAATGCGGCTCCGCCAACGCCGGCGGGAGTGCAACCGGCAGTTTCTGTTGTCAAGAGCCGCCGAAACTGAGATACTGCCAGTCTGAGGCCTTACGCTCCGCGAGCAACGCGGTCGAGCGGAAGCGGCCCCCTTTACAGGGGCAACCCAACAAGGAGAAAAGCGCAATGCTCGGGAACACATTTGGCAGGATGTTCCGTGTGACCGCCTGCGGCGAATCTTACGGCGGCGGGCTGGGTATTATCATTGACGGCATGCCCGCAGGGATACGGATCACGGAGGACGACATCCAGCCCGACCTGGACCGGCGGCGGCCGGGGCGCAGCGAGATAGACTCGCCCCGCCGCGAGAAAGACAGGGTGCAGATCTTCGCGGGCATCGGTCAGGACGGCCATACGACGGGCGCTCCGCTGGGGCTGATCATCTACAACGTAGACACCGAAGCGATCCACATCCAGGAGTACCGCGACTACCGCTGGCTGATGCGGCCGGGGCACGCCGAGTTCACATACTACGTGAAGTACGGGGAGTATGCCGACTGGTGCGGGGCTGGCCGCGCGTCCGGACGAGAAACGGCGGGCCGTGTGGCAGCCGGCGGCGTGGCCAAGAAGATCCTCCAGAGGGAGGGCATCGAGGTTATCGCCTACGTGAAGCAACTGGCGGACATCCAGTGTCCCGAGATGGGCTTCGAAGAGATCAAGAAGGGCCTCAAAGAAAACCCCAGTCCCATCAACTGCCCACATAAGGAAACTGCCGAGAAGATGATGCAGTGCACCCTGAAAGCGAAGGAGGAGGGCGATACGGTCGGTGGGATACTGGAGTTCATCGCCCATGGGGTGCCGCCGGGACTCGGCGAGCCCGTCTTCGACAAGATGGAAGCCACCATGAGCATGGGCCTGATGTCCATCCCGGCAGTCAAGGCCGTCGAGTTCGGTCTGGGCTTCGGCTTTGCCACCACAAAGGGGTCCGAGAGCAACGACATCATGTACTACGACGACCAGGGCAGAGTCCGGTTCAGAACAAACTACGGCGGCGGATTCCTCGGCGGGGTGTCCTGCGGCGACGACATCGTGGGACGGGTCTGTGTCAAGCCCACCAGCACCATTTCCATCAAGCAGGAAACGATCAACGTCAAGGAACACAAGAACGTGATTCTGTCCCCCATCACGCGGCGCGACCCCACCATCTGCGGTCGCGTGGTGCCGGTGGTGGAGGCCATGGTCGCCATTTGCGTCGTAGACCACCTGATGATGGCGCGCGGCTACGAGGCCGTGCAGCGCGTCGAGAAGGAATACACGATCTAGCCGGTCCGGCAGGCCCTCGCAGGGCGTTCCTCCACGTCGGTCCGCCCCGGAGCTCGAATCAATCAGCGAGACGCGGGCAAGCGCTCAGCCAGAGCCCGGCCGTCAGGGCGGGCGCAGAGACAGGATGGTCGGCTGGAGCCGTTGACAGGACTACCAGGGCATGGGTATGCTGGAAGATAGCAGGGGGACAGAAATAACGAGGGGACCATGAAGTTTATCTGCCCCAATTGCGACGAAGAATTCAACGCCCCCCGGCCTCCGGCGGATCAACCGCCGAAGTGCCCCGCGTGCGGCCACTCGTTCACTGATGCGGACGAGACGGTTGTGGACTCACAGGTGCCGCTGGCCGCGGCAGACCTGGCTCCCGGGAAGATGCTCGAAGGGTTCCTGATTGAAAAGCAGATCGGGACGGGGGCCATGGGGCACGTCTACAAGGCGACTCAACTGTCTCTGAAGCGTACCGTAGCTCTGAAGGTCCTTCCGCCCGCCTTTGTGGAGAAGCCCGCCTTCGTCGAGCGCTTCTATGAAGAGAGCATGGCTCTGTCGGCGTTGAACCACCCCAACGTCGTGTCCATCATCGAGCGTGGCAACACAGGAGATATCTTCTACTTCGTGATGGAGTACGTGGACGGGCCCTCTCTGCTGAGCTTGATGTCCAAGGAGCCCTTCGGCATTGAGCAGTTCCTCAAGGTGGCCAAGGGGACGGCGGCCGCTCTGGCCTATGCGCACGACCAGGGAGTGGTGCACCGGGACGTGAAGCCCGCCAACATAATGCTCAACAGCCAGGGGCAGATCAAGATCGCTGACTTCGGCCTGGCCGGCCTGATCGAGCAAGAGAGGAAGGCCATTGAAAGCGGCAGCAAACGGCCCCGCCGCATGGGCACACCGGCCTACATGAGCCCCGAGCAGAAGCTAAGTCCCCTTGAAGTGGACGGACGCACTGACATCTACAGCGCCGGCGTGGTGTTCCACCAGATGCTCACCGGCGCCAGGCCAGCGGGGCGGCACGTGACAGAAATGCCCAGCGAGACGAACGAGGCGGCCGATCCGCGTCTGGACCCCATCATCACAAAGTGCCTGCGCCAGAATCCGGACGAGCGCTACCAAACCGCCGTAGAGCTATTGGCGGATCTGCAGCGCTTCGAAGCAGAGCTGGCCAATGCGCCCAGATGTCCCGAGTGCGGCAAGCTGAGTCCGGTCCGATTCGAGAACTGCATGTACTGCGACCGAGACCTCGTCGACTTCTTCGACGTCTGCCCCGAGTGCGGCCAGAAGAACCGGCGCGAGGTCCGACGCTGCCTGCACTGCGGGGCGGATCTGGAGCGGGGACGCACTATCGTGCGGGAGAAGGTCTCGATGATGGTGGACCACGCGGACCGGCTCAGACTGGACGGCAAGTTCGACGAAGCCCTGGAGACGCTGGACGAAGTCCTGAACACCGAAGGAAAGACGTTCGAACCACAGCGCCAGCGGTCCAAGGCGCTGCACGAGAGGATCGTCAACGAGCGTCGCGCCGCGGCCAACCGCGCCTACGCCGAAGGCTACAGGATGATGCGAGAGCGGCGCTTCAGGGAGTCCATCCGGTTGTTCCAGCAAGTGCCCCGGGACATTAAAGACACAAGCAAGGACATAAACACCGTCAAGCAACTCCAGGCACGACTGGCAAGGGAAACGAGGTCACGAGCAACTACCAACCTGATTCTGATTATACTGGGGGTCGTAGTGGCTGTGGGGGTGTCGTTGTTCTTCGTGTTGCGCTGGTGGAAGTTGCGCTGACGCGCCGACAGTATCTGCTGCGCCCGGCGCGCCGATAGTGTCTGCTGCATCCGGCGCGCCACATTCCCTGTGATGCCTCTGTCGGCCGCGTTCAGGCCTCGGGGCCCGGATCGCTGGGTGGGGGCGGTTCGTATAGCGACTGCACCAGCCGCATGTCAATGTTCATCACCATCAGTCTAACGATAACGATGATCGCCAGGACCAACCCGAGCACGTTGAAATAGTGCAAAGCCTTCGCATCTATCAAACCACCCACACCGATCATGAACGCGCCGACATAGCCAAGACCTTCCAGGGAACGAAGCTTCCTGTCCTCGCCCATGGCAGTACCTCCCGCTGCTGAGAGAGCCAATAGCCGTACCCGCCGTGTCTGGAAACGCCCCCAGGCGTCCCGCGACGATCTCAATAGCGGTCCCTTACTAATATACTCCCAGGACCCCCAAAGTCAAATCGGTCGCCCCCACAGCCAGGGTCATTCAATTGTCCCGTAGCGGATCAGATGGATGACCTGATGGCGGTGGGCGGCGCAGTGTTCAATGCCCTCTGGAATGTTGGTGAAGCAGAGCCGCCGCAGCACTGTCAGCTCGTCTTCGAGGCCGCGCCGCTTGTGGGCGGCAATACAACGGCCTTAACAGGATGTACAGGATATGCAGGAT
>DAOVRD010000392.1 GCA_030628375.1 Planctomycetota bacterium | reverse complement strand
GTGGCCGTGCGCCGGGTGAAGTCGATTTCCTTGTTGAGGGCCAGGACGCGTTGGGCGTGGGCCAGAGCCCTCGCCTCCCTGATCTCTCCAAGAAGCAAGTACGCGCCTGATTTCTTCTCCGCACTATGGATGTGATTCAACACGAGAGCTTCGCTGTTTCTCAGGTCCGCGAGGACCTTCCGATACTGCTCCGGATCCAGGGGCTGATCGGCCCCGACGGCCAGTTCACTTCTGGGCCGCCGGAGGTATACCCGGGCCTTGCCCAAGGCGATGTCGGCGGCGTCAATCTCACCTGAGACCACTTTGTCGAGTTCGACCAAGGCTTCCTCGTACTTGCCTGCTCGCAGGTAGGCCTGTGCAAGGTTGTATCGACTGACCGCCGACTCCTCGACTTCCAGGGAACGCTTGTACTCAGCGGCGGCCTTGTCATACTGTCCTTTCTGAAGGTAGATGTTGCCCCGACGCGCCAGCAACACGTGCCTGGGAACCCTCTTGGTCAGGGCATACACGCCGAGCGTCCCTCCCACGACAAGCAAGCAGGTCAGCAGGACCCAAAGTCGCCAATGCCTTCGGAGGAACCTACTGATTCGGCGTCCTCTTCGCTTCTTCCCAGCCACGGTCAACTCCTTCGAAACGCCAGCGCGTGTGGTGAACAGCCGTCTCAGGGATCGCTGCCATACGTAGGCGCAAAAGGCGTGCCACCGTCGGCGATTCAGGACCTGGGAGTGCTTGTCTCAACGTGCCTTTCTCGCCCGATTTGCCCAGGTTTCTGGCGGACAGCCATTTCCCCCGTGAAGAAAGCCATATTTGGCGGGTATACACGCTCTCGCAAGCGCCAGAAATGTGAACATCGGTACGTCTGATGTTGCGAAAAGTAGACACCGTCGCGACCGTGGCGGCCAGCAGTAGGGGGGATTCTGCCCGGCTGGGGGGCAGGCAGAGCGCTGCTCCGGCTCCTGGACGGCCTGCTTCCGAGCCGCCTCAGTCCCGGCCAGGCCTACTGCTCACGGAGCCGTGGACGTCAACCTGCTCCCATATGCTATCCATCGCCCTCATGACCTGGAGGCCGGCCCGCCCGGGAATGGGAGACGGTCGGCCTTCGTGAATGGCGCTGTAGAACTCGCGGATAAGGATCTCCGTACCTTCATAAGGTGTCCACCTACCCAGGAGCACTTGGGCCGTACCTCGCACCGTACCGGCGAATGTCCGCCAGGCCTGCTTGAAGTTGTTCAGACCTCGACTGACGGCCTTTGGCAATGGCCCGCCCGTACGCTGGCAGATGAGCACCTTGTTCAACATGTCAACGAACAGAGACTTCTTTGTGCCGAAGACTCTCAGGTACTGGAAGCGGGGACTGGCTGCCAGCGATAGGCTGAGCAGGCCCTGAGCCCTCTCCGCCTGCATGAGCACGCGGAGCTCATCCGACTGTTGGTAAGGCACTACCTTCATATCACGAGTCATGGCCACCATCTGACCGGGAGCACCCACGACATCCAGAAGAACGGAGAGCGGGTGGGGCAGGAGGTTCTGGTAGAGTCCTCCCGGCAGACTGAACGTCCAGTGGTGGCGTCCTGCTGCGGTCACATAGGCAGCCGTTCGATTGCCGGAAAGGCCAAAGCCGTAGTAACTTTCTGCACAGACAAGGTCGCCCAGGTCGCCCGACTCGATCTGTCGCCTGGCTTCAATCACAACCGGGTCGAACACGTGGTTGTAGCCCACGCACAGAAGGACTCCCGCTTGCTCGGCTGCTCGGACCAAGGCTTCGGCTTCCGCAGCGTCGACGGCCATGGGCTTTTCCACGTACACGTGGCAGCCCCGTTTGGTCGCCAGTTCGGTAACCGGCTTGTGCCACTGGGGAGGGGTGAGCACGTGGACGACATCCACACCGTCGGCCTCGAACAGTTCTTCCGGGCTCGAGTAACAGTGTTCGACACCGTACTTCCGGGCCGCATCGGCAGCCGCCTCCGCGTTCAGATCGCAGACGCCGACCACCTTGGCATTGGCCATTCTGCTGAGTATGGAGAGGTGTGTCGTGGCGATCCGCCCACAGCCAATGACGCCAACGCGCAGCGGGAGTTTCTTGGTGGTGTCAATCCCCAGCAAGGCCCGATTGGCCTGCCGACTCAGGGGCGTTGGGCGCCGGAATGAATTCATGGTTCGTTCCAAGGCCGCTTCGACCTGGACTCTCGGCTCCCAGCCGAGAAGGTCCTTTATTCTCTCGTTGCTGTACCGATACTGCCGGCGACACTGGAGGAGGTGCGACTTCAGAATGGGCGAGGGCCGGTGAAGCACTCTCCCGGCCAACCTCGACATGCCGGCGACGAGCAGGGCCAACCAGTACGGGCACCGCCACACCTTCAACTTTGCGTTGACCTGCGCCTGGTACCTCTGCAGCCATTCCCTCTGGGTGAATGCCTGGTCATCGACTACGTTCAGGACCTGGCTGCCGATCGTCTCACCATCAGCCCGGACTGCTCTCAGCACTGCGTCAACAAGATTGCCCACATACACCACGGGCAGGATGGTCTTGCCATTTCCGATGATAACGAAGCGGCCAGTTCCGCAGCGGTACCCGAGCCGGGGCAGTACTCGGGGCCCCCGTTCACCGTAGATGATTCCTGGTCGAAGCGTGACTACCGTCATTTGGGCCTGGGGAAGAAAGGAACGAACGATTCTCTCTGCTTCGATCTTGGCGCGCGAGTAGTTGGTGAGCATCTGGGTCTCATAGGGTGTCTCTTCGGTGATCAGGCGGTCGCTGGGCCAGGTGGAGAACTGGTAGACGGAGATGGAACTTACGTAGATGAACCGGCACACACCCGCTTGGTCGGCGCATCTGAGCAAGTGTCCCGTCCCCTCGATCGTCCCCACCTGGTAGTCTTCCCACGTCCCTCTCATGGTGGCCGCGGCGTGCACCACGACGTCGGTGCCGGCAACCGCCTGGGCCAGCGATTCCGGATCGAACAGGTCTCCAACCACAGTTTCGACGCCTGAGGAGTCGAGCAAGCCCATCTTGCTCGTCCGCCGAACCATGGCCCGTACCTCGTGTCCCTCCCGCCTGAACGCCTCCACCAGGTGCCCACCCAGGAAGCCGGAGGCGCCCGTAATCAGCACTTTCATTGTGGTGTCTTTCTGAATCGCTTTACGTTTCCTTCAGGAAGGCCCTGGGGCAGGTGTACGCCCGCAGGCGACAGAGTACCGCTGGCGATGCGTCACATCAACCCTTTTGT
>DAOVRD010000317.1 GCA_030628375.1 Planctomycetota bacterium | reverse complement strand
TGCGACAGGACCCCGATGTGGTGCAGATTGGCGAGATGCGCGATCTGGAAAGTATCCGTTCAATGCTGACAGTAGCAGAAACAGGCCACCTCGCCTTCTCCACGCTTCACACAAACGACACGGTGACCACCATCAACCGCATCATCGACGTGTTCCCCCACGACCAGCAGGAACAGGCGCGCGTGCAGTTGTCTTTCGTCCTCGAAGCCGTCATCGCACAGCAGTTGCTGCCGCTCGCAGACGCTAAGGGACTGGTGCTGGCGTACGAGATAATGGTAGTCAACCCCGCCATACGAAACCTGATAAGGGAAAGGCACATCGACCAGATCTACTCGCACCTGCAAATGGGCAAGGGGGCCGGCATGAAGACTCTGAACGCCTCCCTGGCCGAGCTGGTGCACGCGGGCAAGATCAGCGAGGATACCGCCTGGTCGAAGTCTACGAACATCAAAGAACTGGCCAACCTCCTGAGCGGCAACTGAAGCGGGGGGACTGATGCCAACGTTCACGGTCGTCTACAAGGACAGCAACGGGGATACCGTCAGGGGGCAGAAAGCCAGCAGCTCCAGAGAGGCCATACTGGCCGATCTGCGCAGCAGTGGATTTGTGCCCATCTCTGTGGCTCCCGCCGAGGTCGGGCCAGATGAGGAGGAGGGACAGCGCGCGCCGGCCCGACGCAGGCGCCGGGGCCGCATAAAGCTGAGCGAGACAGCGCTCGCCTTCCGGACACTGGCAACCATGCTCGGCGGCGGGCTTCCCATCATGGACTGCCTTGTGGACATCGCCGAGCAGTCGGACAGCGCTCGCTTCAGGGAGATTCTGCTGGCAGCAACAACCGACGTCAGAAAAGGCAGCATGCTCTCCAGCGCGATGGCCAAGTATCCCGAGGCCTTCAGCCCCCTCGTGTGCTCGCTGGTGGAGGCCGGCGAGGAGAGCGGGAACCTGACCGAAGTCCTCACGCAGTTGTCCGAGTACCTGGAAAGCCAGTTGGACCTGCGCAGAAAGATAAAGGTCAGCACCATCTATCCCGCCTTCATTGTCAGCTTCTTCATGGTGGCGCTCGCGGTCGTTGTGTTCTTTGTGCTGCCGAAGTTCAAAGAAATCTTCGACAACGTTGACACACAGCTTCCCGCGTTGACTCGTGTCGTCATGTCCGTAAGCGACATACTGACCCGTCACATCCTCTATCTCCTCCCGTGTCTGGTGGGCGCTGTGATCGGGTTCCTGCTCTGGAGGAGAACCAGCAGCGGACGCAGGATAATCGACACGGTCCTGCTGCGAGCGCCCATTATCGGCAAGCTCACCAGCCAGATAGTCATTGCCCGGCTCACCCGGACTCTCAGTCTGCTGATAGATAGCGGGATCACAATCGTGGAGGCCCTGAAGCTCTCAGCAAGAGTAGCGGGCAACACCTTGATAAGCGAGCAGTTGGAGGAAGTCAGGCGGAACATCCTGCGGGGGGCCCATCTGTCAGATCAACTGGCATCCCGCCGCTGCTTCCCGCGGATGATGGTAAGGATGACGGCGGCCGGCGAGGCCAGCGGCCGGCTCGGCGATATGCTCAACAGGGTCGCCATTCACTTCACCAGGGAGTCCACCGCCCGCATTGACGGCATGATGGCAATGCTCGAGCCAGCCCTGCTGATCGTTGTGGGGATCCTGGTGGGCATCGTCGTCGTCGCCGTCTATTTCCCCATTTTCAACCTGGCCAGATCCATTTCGTGAACCCCGGCGATGGCCTGCTCAGGGCCACACGACCCCACAAGGCAGGCTCAGCCCTGTTCTCGGATTGACTGATGTCTTGTTGTGGGTTATAATTAGTAGGCAAGTGTCGGGAACGTCCGGGTTTCTGATTGCCCTGGCGCCAAGACCCGATCTGAACTCAGGGCTGAGACCGAGGAACTCAGCAGGGGAGGGCACAACTCCTGAAGGGGAGCTGAGTCCGAGCCTGCCGACCGTTTGTACTTCAGCAGTCTGTCCGGATGACACACACTCCAGGTTTCCTTCATGCAGATGACAAGGAGGTGATGCCGACCAGGAGATTAAGGAGGTGCCGGGCGCGCGGGGCAGCGCTAGCGCGTCGGCAGTAACGTTATCATTTCAAATCAGAGCAGAGAGAAGTCTCTGACCGCTTGTTTCGCTCATTTCCTACATTCCAGGGAGGGAGGAGGCAATGAAGAGAAGGAATGCCTTCACCTTGATTGAACTGATGATCGTCGTCGTCATCGTGGCCATCCTGGCCGCTTCGGCGTACCCGATCTATCGGGCCGTCGTCAGCCGCGCTTACGAGGCAGAGATCCTGTCGAGCATGAGTGTCTTCCGGACCGCCCAGCGGATGTATCGGGCCGAGGCGGGCAACTACGGCACTCAGGCCAACCTGGAAGACCGGGACTTCCTCGGCAGCAGCGACTTCACTGACATGAAGTACGTGAGTTACGGCGATTTCTCCTTCTCGGCCCAGGCCGCCGATACTTACACCATCCAGTGGGATGGAGACATAGACGGCTACAAGTACGACAAGGTCACGATGGACCAGACGGGCTACATAGCGCGGATTGAGTAGGCAAGCCCGCTGGTAGTGCCCGCCGTTCAGTGGCGTGGCGGCCGTCACGGAGAATGCAGCAGTCATGCCCGGCGTCTGTTCCGCTCCGGTGGGGCAGGGGGGGTGTGGCTCAATTAGTCGTGCCCGAGTGCAACAGGGCACAGCAAGCCGCAAAGAAACGGACAGAGAGAAGGGCTGTGCCCATTGTTCGCTTTTGTGGAGGATGATGTGATGAGACGCAGGAAAGCGTTCACCTTGATCGAACTGATGATTGTCGTCGTTATCGTTGCGATCTTAGCCGCCTCTGCGTACCCGATCTACCGGTCCGTCGTCAGCCGGGCTTACGAGGCGGAGGTCCTGTCCGGCATATCCCTCTTCCGGACCGCCCAGCGCATGTATCGGGCCGAGTATGGCAGGTACGGCACTCAGGCGGACCTGGAAAACGGGGACTTGCTCGGAGGGGACGATTACAGGGATATGAAGTACGTGAACTACAGCGATTACGGCTTCTCCGCGACTGCCGCCGATACCTACACCATCGAGTGGGACGGCGACATAGACGGGTACAAGTACGACAAGCTCACGATGGACCAGACCGGCAATATAGGCCGGATCGAATAGCGCACAGTGTCTCAGCGGTTGCTGCGGCATCTGGCGGGCGGCTAACTGCCGAAGAACGCCGCTTACGTGCGGTTTCTCGTTGTGGTTACACGGCATTGGATGCTCGCTCTTGCAGGTTCGGCCGGAGCGAGGGGCCGCGCTGCCAAGGAGGCGTGCTATGAGAGCCGGTTCCGCCGTCCTACCCCGCCAACAACAATGCTTCACCCTACTTGAAGGGCTGCTTGCCATTGTATTGCTTGCCTTGATACTGATAGGAGCAGCCCCTTTTTTCTACTGCGGACGGGCGCTCCTTCACCGTGCGCGGGCCAGGAGGGCGGCCGTGGAACTCGCCACCGACCGCATCGAAGAACTGATGGACCTGGGCTTCGATGAGATCGTCAGTAGCTCCCAAGAGGGAATAGGACTCCACGGCCTCACTTACGACGTCACCACTGCCGTCCAGACTGTCCAGAGCGACCCTGAGACGGGCTGCGCTTACAAACAGGTCGCTGTCCTGATCGAATGGACGGTCGGCAGCAAGGACGACGACCTGACGGTGGTCACGTACATCAGCAACGTCAGCGGCGGCGCCTGAGAGATGAAACAGCACACGAACCGCGCGCACATGACCCTGATAGAGCTGATAATAGCCATCGTGGTCGGCACCATCGTTGTGCTGGGCGCCCACGCGTCCTTCGTCTATTTCTTCTCTCAGGTAGGCAAGGGCGAAGAGAAGGCGGAAGCGCAGCGCGACGCTGACCTGGCTGCTTACTGGATCGAACTCACGACCCGGCTGGGCAACTGGGCCTATCTGGAAAAAAAGAAAGACAACTCCCTGGTGGTGGAGAGCTTTGAAGCGTCCACGCAGTGGGACAGGAGAAGGATCTATGCCCACGGGAACAAGCTGATGGTGGACACCGACGGCCATGTCGAGAAGATCATTGACAATCTGAAATCGCTTCACTTCTACCCCCACGTGGGCCGCGTTGAATACGAACTCGAGGTCCGGTACGGTAGCGATGCCTACACGCTGAGTTCCAGCAAGGCCCTGCGCAACACCGAATACCACGGACTGTGGCACTTCTCGGACATCCCCGACGACATTGCGTACGACAGCTCTCCCTACAACAACAACGCCGCCGTCTACGGCGCATCATTGACTACCGGGCCACTGGGAAACGGACTCCAGTTCGACGGGGGAGACGATTACCTGTCCATTCCGGACAACGACAGCCTGGACTCCGGGCAAAAAGTGGCGTTCGGGGCGTGGGTGAACGGAAGCGGCACGATAATCAGCCGGAACGTTGAGGGCTCAGCCAGCGGATTCTTCACGGTCTATATCGAAAGCAACAGGATCCATTACGCTTTCCATCCGGCCGCGGGCGCCTTCTCGTCTGACAAGCTGCCAGCCCCGCAGGGCCCAGGCAACTGGCGTGAGGTGTTCGTCCAACACGACGGCACCACAGGACGCATTCACTTCTATTGCGACGGCAAGAGAGTGGGAAAGGTGGACGGAGCCGGTGCCATGACGGCCATCACCTCCGGCGACGCCCAC
>DAOVRD010000124.1 GCA_030628375.1 Planctomycetota bacterium | reverse complement strand
TAGAGAAGATCGGGCTCTTCGTCGAGCACTACAATGCCAACACGCGGCCGTTTGTCTGGACAGCCACGGCCGATTCAATCCTGCAAAAGATCAAGAGATTATGTGAATACATTTCCGGGACGGGACACTAGAATCAGGAGACACCGTTACAGTCACGGTCACCAATGTCAGCAAGGACGGCTACCGTTACAGCGCAAGCAACAACCTGGAGACCTCCAAGCAAGTGACCGTGCCGTGAGGCGGCGGTGCTTGCGTGGTGCTTCCGTTCATCGAGCCTGCGGGCAGTTCCCTCACAGCTTGCGGTAGTAGCTGACAAGGGGGACCCGGATGCAGAAGCCGGCCTTTTCGTAAGCCCTTCGGGCGGCCGCATAGGGGGCGTCTCCCCCCGTAACCACCCGGACGAACCGCATCCCCCGCTCACGGAGTCTGTCGAAAGCGTACCGGTACATGCTGCTGCCGATGCCCATCCCCTGGAAGTCCGGATGGACGGCGTTGTTGCCGATCTCGCCGATGCAGGAGACTTCGTTAGCGTAGAAGGCGACGAACCCCACAACCTGCCCTCCGTGCTCGGCCACACAGACGCTGGCCCTGCTCTGCGGGTCGCAGGCAGACCTTATCTCCCTCGCCTTCCGCCCTTGCCAGTCAGGCTTGGCTGCCGCGAACAGCTCCTCTCCCATCGTCTGCCGGCGACAGGCGTTGACGGGCTCCCACGCGGCGATCGCAATGGCCACAAGCGTCTCGACGTCCTCCGGCCGAACATCCCGGATGAGCACGTTGTGCGTCATGTCCGCTGCTGCCGTCATAGGAGGAGCCCCTTGACCTTCCCCGCCGGTATCATGACGAGGGCTGCAGGCTATGAGTTCCCGCTCTGCCTGTCAACTGCCGCTTCCGCCGCCCATCGTTGCCAGACAACAGACGGAAGCGGAAGAGCCGCCGCTTACCTGGAGGCCGTCCTTTGCCATTCGTAGATGGACGGGACCTCGGGGCTTGGGCGCGGAGGCACCGCTTCTGTCTTCGCCAGCACTCTATTGGCCTGGTTGACTGCGAGAGCCGATTCGCCGCCCGCCACCAGGGAACCGTTGCCGCCGTAGAGCACGTTGCCCACCAGCTCAAGACCGCTGCATCGCGCCGGGTCTTCCACCACCACGGCCGCGAAGTCGTCCTCAACTACGAACACGTTGCCCTTGATGACATGGTCGAAGCTGGCGCTGCGCAGCAGTATGCCCGGCCCGCGGCTGAGGACGCGGTTGTAGAAGAAGAGCCAGTTCTCATTCATCCCGCCCAGCACCAGGCCGGTGGGGCCGTACTTGCGCATGCTGCCAAAGACGACGTGCGCGTCGGCGTTCCGAAAATCACAGTTATAGAAGACGTTGCGGGGGCCGATAGGACCGTGACTGCGATCCCGGGGCGGAGTGGCCCAGAAACCGTGGCCGTACGCGCCGCCCTCGCGCCTGCGGCCGATAGGATCCACAATCACGCAGTTCTCGAACAGGTTCTCATGGCACCATCCGGAATGACACTGCGCGTCGCTGTTGTAGAACGTTGAGTTGCGGAACACGCAGCCGCTGCACCCCCAGTCCAGGTTGGGCGCATGCCGCATGTTGCGAGTGGTCACGTTCTCCATCAGGCAGTCGAATGCGTACTGCCACCCCACGTAGGCCGTGCCCCCGCCGCCCGTGTCGTGCGCGTTGTTGAACTCGCAGTCCCGGATTGTCATCCACTTCACGTGGGACCCGTAGAGGGGCATGCGGCCGGTCCATTCCACGGTGACGCGCCGGCCCCAGCAGTTCACCGCGCCCCAGAAGAGCACCGTGCAGATCTTGGGCGCCCTTTGCGCCTGCGTGATGTACAGGTCTTCGACGCCGCAGTTCTGGATAGGCGCCATCTTGGTCACGTATGGGTCGTCAATGGCCGGGAAGTCAATGCGCAACGGCTGGTTGATGGTTACCGTGTTCCCGTTGATCGCCTCGATGCGCACCATGGCCAGCCGCGGCGTGAACCGGCAGCGGCTCTCGATCAGCTCCCGCCAACGCGTCGTGCCCGGCGCCTCCACCATGATGTAATCGCCGGCGGCCAGGCCATCCACACTGACCAGGCTCAGGCGCGTGTCGCCGCGTTTTGCGCCGGCCGACAGGGGGTGGCGCGAAACGCGTGTGTTGCCCTTGAACAGGATTACGCCGTCCTTTATCCGATCATCGCGTCCGTTGTAGCGGATGACGATCCTTGTCTTGTCGCGCCCCGCCCCGCGGATGACGACGCCGCTCGACATGATGAACACCTTGCGGTCCACATAGTAGGTGCCCTCGCCCAAGAGCACGGCCCCGCCTCCGGCGCGCCCGGCCGCATCGCAGGCTCTGCCGAGGGCTTCTGCATCGTCCGCGTCGTCGTCCGCACGGCCGCCGAAGTCCTCGATGCGCGCGAACGGCCTGACATCGGGGATGCCGCCCTGGACGCCGGCATAGGTCCAGTCCGGAAACCACGTGCGCCCGTCGGGGCCGAGCACATCCGCCGCCGTCCCGCCCGCCTTGTACTGCGCGGGCCACGGCGTGAGGGGCTTGCTCCGGCCTGCTTCCTGGCCATACGCTGCCTGGCCGATGGCGGCGGCCAGCACGACGCATCCCAACAACACCGCCACCCAGCGGCCACGAGGGCCGCACAACGGCGCAAAGCGCATGCTCACACGGTCCATCCGGCGTCCCCTCTCGCTGCCAGAGTCGTCGGCGGGGCCCGACTCCATCCCAGGTTCCCCGCGTTGCCGCACGAGCGGCCCGGTCCGCCGAACTATATCACGGGCGGCGCGACTGAGCAAATCGGACCGCTGCCCGAACGGATGCGCGCGGGGCGGACGCACCCTGACTGGATTGCGGCGATTGACACGCCCCCGCCCCGGCACTACCATGTCCGCCCAGTGTAGGTTGCAAGTGCCGCCCGGTCGAATCGGAGGTCCCGCGATGTTCGATATCAACTGTGGCTGCGGCGTCTGGCCGTTCCGGCCCACCTTGCCGGCGGACGCCGCGTCGCTGGAACAGATGCTGCGCGCCGAAGGCGTCACGCGCGCCTGCGCGTATCCCCTGGAGGGCTACCTGTGGCCCGACCCGCAGGAGGCCAACGAGCTGCGCCTGCCCCAGCTCGCCCAGTCCGATTTCTTCGTCCCGTCCGCCGTGCTCAACCCCACGCTGCCGGCGTGCCTGAAGGGCTACCGGCGATGTCGCGAGGAGTGGGGCGTGCCGATGGTGCGGCTGATGCCGGGCTACCACCTCTACGGGCTGGACGATCCGTCGGTGGACGCCCTGGCCGAGCAGGTGGCCGCCGACGGCGTCGCGCTGGGCGTCTACGTGCGCGCCGAGGACAAGCGCATGCAGAACCCCATCGCCCAGGTGCCGCCGTTCCCGATTGACGACGTGGTGGCCCTGGCGCGGCGGCATCCCGAGCTGAAGGTGGTGGCGTTCGGTTTCGGGCGGCTGTGGGACAAGAGCGAGCTTGTGCCGCCCGACGTGCTGAAGCTGCTCCAGCGCCAGCCCGAGCAGGAGAAGCCCGCCGACCTGCCGGAGAACATGTGGATCGAGCTGAGCTTCTTCGAGCACGAGTCGTCCTTTGCGAACGCACTGAGGCTGTTCCCGGCCGAGCGCCTGCTGTTCGGCACGCACGCGCCGCTGTTCTACCCGCGCGCGAACGTGACGAAGATCCAGTACTCCGAGGCGCCCGAGGAGGCCAAGCAGGCGGCTTTCAAGACGAACGCCGAAGAACTCCTGGGGGTGAAAGCATGAAGGCCATAGACATCCACGTGCACCACCGCTGGACCAAGCTCGACCAGCGGCCCGACTACGCGCTGGAGCGCACCAGGTCGCTCGCCCGCCAGAGCGGCGTTGATAAGGTGCTGCTGTTGACCAGCGGCACCCGCGCGACGCCGGAAGAACTCCGCGAGCGCAACGACTGCACGCTGCGGCTGATGGAATCCGACCCGGACTTCTTCCTCCCCGCCATGTACCTCTGCCCCGAGCACGGCGCCGAGTTCATCAAGGATGAAGCGGCGCGCTGCGTGGAGGCCGGCATGGTGGCCATCAAGCAGAGCTCCGGCGAGACGGCCAGCGACGCGCGCCTGGACCCCATCGCCCGGGCCGCCGCCGAGCACGACATCCCCATCGTCTACCACGCGTGGTATAAGACGGTCGAAATCTTCGAGCACGAGTCAACCGCCGCCGACATCGCCGACCTAGCCCGCCGCCATCCCGACACGCACATCATCATGGCGCATCTGACCGGCGTGAACCGGCGCGGCGTGCAGGACGTCGAGGACCTGCCCAACGTGTCGGTGGACACCTCGGGCGGCTGGTACGACAGCGAGATGGTCGAGTACGCCGTGCGGCACATGGGGGCGGACCGGGTCGTGTACGGCTCGGACTATCCGGGACGCGACTACGCGCCGCAGGTGGGCCGCGTGCTGGGCACGAACCTGTCGGACGAGGACAAGGAGAAGATCCTTTGGCGCAACGCTGCCGCCGCGCTCAAGCTCGACAAAGGCAGCGGCTGAAGGAGACAACGCAGACACGGCTCAGCGCAGGCGAGGGGGGCGGAGATTGCCGCGTCCAGGAGAAACCGATCCCATGGCAGGCGGGCAGGCCACGGACTACATCGTCAGGCGGGCGCAACTGCCCGACCGCGAGGAGGTGCTCAGCGTGGTCAACTCTGCGTTCTCGCGAGACGAAGCGCGTCCGTTCGATTTCCTCACAATCCTTCCATACCTCTTCGAGCCGGAGCGGATCGCGGACCAGCTTGTGCGCATCGAGAACGGCAGGATCGTCGGCTGCGTCGGCCTATACCCGTATGAGGTCAGGGTCGGGGGAGTGTCGTTCAGTGCAGCAGGCGTGGGGCAGGTCGGCACGTTGAGAGAGGCGCGCGGCCGCGGCGTCATGACCTCGCTCTTGAAGGCCGCCTGTCGCGACGCGGATGCCGCGGGGTACGACTTCTGCTGGCTGGGCGGCGACAGGCTGCGCTACGGGCGGTTCGGATGGGCGCCCGGCGGCCTGAAGGGGCTCTTCAGCTTCTCAGAGCGCTTCCTGCCCGATCCGCCGCCCGAGGCCGAATTCCGACCGTTCGAGCCGGAGCGCGACTCTGAATTCGTGCGCGATCACCTGGCGCACGATCCGAATACGGTCGTGGTGGAAGCCGGGGAACTCGGCAGCGTGCTCCAGTGCGAGAACACGGGCGGTTGGGTGTCAGGAGACGCTTTCATCGCTTACCGTCGCAGGCGCCATAACGTATATCTCGGAGGCGGCACGCCCGAGGCCATCGCGGGTCTGCTCTCGCACCACCTGCGCTGGCTCAAAGCCCAGCCCGAGCCGCACGGGGACCTGACCGTCGAGTGCGCGATGCCACCTTCGCCGCTGATGGGCGCCTGCCAGAGACACTACGCCAGGATGACCATCGCCCCCTCGGGGATGTTCCGCGTGGGCCCGCTCACATCCTTCTTCGAGAAAGCCTGCCGGGTGGCGCAGGCAAAGGTCGGCTGCGGCTCGGGCAGCGTGTCGCTGGCGGATTCGGAGAGCGGGGAGACGGTCACGGTCGCGTGCCGCGACGGGCGTCTGTCCGTTGAGCCGGGAGGCCGCGAGGACGTCTACAGCCTGGGCAGGCGGGAGCTGTCGGAGGTGTGTTTCGGGCTGTGTCCGCTGGAGTTGCACCTGCCGGGCCTGCCGGAGGATTCGTTCCTCAGGCGAGTCCTGCCTCTGCCCGTGCACTGGTCGCGCTTCTTCGGCGTCTGAGAGGCGGAAGCGATTCGGCCGGCCGCTGAGGGATCGGCTTTAGTGTTTGCCAGCGAGGTGCACACGTGAAGATCGGCTTTGCCAGGGAAGACATCACGCCGCGCGTCGGCGTGCCGCTGTGCGGGTTCGGTCCGTTCCTGAACCGGTATTCCGTGGGGATTCGCGACCGCCTGTGGGCCCGAGCCATGGCCTTCGAGCACGAGCAGACTCGGGCCGTCATCGTGAGCTGCGACCTGGCCTCGGTGTCGCTCGAACACACCACGCGGGCGCGCGGCATCGTGACGGACGCGGTGGGCCTGCCCGCCGAAGCCATGATGGTGAACTGCACGCACACCCACAGCGGTCCCGACACGTCCCGAGACAGGATAGGCTGGGGCGGCGTGGACGAGCCCTACATGCAACTGCTGCCCCATCGCATCGCGCGGGCCGCCGCAAAGGCCGTGATGGGACTGCGCCCGGCGACCCTTGCCCACGCGGAGGTGCCGTGCGAGGGCATCGGCCTCAACCGGGAGTACGACAGGGACGCCCCACCATTGGAGGAGGTCCTCAAGGATGACTGGCGCCCTGCAAAGCCGGAGCTGACCGACACCACGTGCCACGTGGTCAAGGCGGAGGCAGGAGGAAGGCTCCTGGGCTTCTTCAGCTACTTCGGGTGCCATCCCGTCTGCTGTTGCCAGGAGACCCACCAGACCCACGGCGATTACGCCGGCGTGGCCACCAGCATGCTGGAGCGTGAGTATCCCGGTTCCGTAGGGCTCTTCCTTCAGGGCGCCAGTGGTGACGTCAACTCGTGTGTCGTCCACAAGCCCGAGCAAGAAGCGATGCTGGCACTCGACATCATTGCCGGCCGCTACGCCAACTCCGTCCGGGATGGCCTGCGCAAGGCAGAGCCCGTCGAGGTAGATGCGCTCAGGTTCGTCCTGCGTGAGGTCCGCTTCACGCGAAAGGAAAGCGACCCGGCCGCCCTGCGGGCACGACTGGCCGAGCAGGAGGCGATTCTGGCCGCACCTGACGCCACCGATAGCGACAGTGGCCTGCGGATGGCGGCGGTGTTTGCAGTCGGCCTGCGACGTTTGATCGGCGCCATGGAACGCGGCGAACCACTGAACAAACCGGCGCAGCTACACGGCATCCGCATCGGGCCGATCACCTTGCTCGGGTCACCGTTTGAAGTCTTCCAGGCGATCAAGAATGACGTGAAGGCGGCAGCCAAAGCCCCCATACCGCTGGTTCTGAGTGTGACGAACGACGGCCTCGCGTATGCGCCCGACCGGTCTACTGCCGCACGGGGCGGATACGCGGCCGAAACGGTGCCCATGTTCCACGGCAGACTCCCATACGCCAATCTTCACGAAGAACTCGTGCGCGAATTGCTCGCTCTCGACGCCGCTCTCTGCCAACGCGCTTAGCGGACCGAATGTAGCTCAGCCGCCCCCTGGCCTCCATAGCTCCGGTAGGA
The DNA here is from genome assembly GCA_030628375.1 of Planctomycetota bacterium. Classification (GTDB taxonomy): domain Bacteria; phylum Planctomycetota; class Brocadiia; order SM23-32; family SM23-32; genus DAOVRD01. The sequence continues at coordinate 3,655 of DAOVRD010000124.1, read as the reverse complement.
GCGACGGAGGCTCGGCTGAATGTAGCTCAGCCGCCCTCGGCTGAGCACAGGCGGGGGCGCCTGTGCTACACAGGGTCCTGGCAAGACCACAGGCGAGGGCGCCTGTGCTACACACAGTTCGGAGTTCGGAACTCATGCGAGAGATACTGGAGCGCTATCGCGAAATCCTGTTGGAGGCGCCCGGTCGGCGCGCCGAGACGGCGGGGCAGCACGCCCGGGACATCGCGCCCGACGGACGCTGGCCGGATGTTGACTACCACCTTGACGTTGATCACGCCTGGCCGTCGGCCCGGCACATCAGTCGCTGCCGGCAGATGGCCCTGGCCTGGGCAAGCGGCCGCCACCCCCTGCACGGCGACCGCCACCTGGCAGGCGCCATCCAGCAGGCCCTCGATCATTGGATCGAGCACAGGTATCAAGCCTCCAATTGGTGGTGGAATCAGATCGGCGTGCCCCGGGCGATGCGCGACATCGTGGTGCTCATGGGCGAAGTCCTCACCGAAAGGCAACGCGCCGGGGCGCTGGAAGTGATCGGACAGTTCGTGGTGAGGGACACGGCGGCGAACCTGCTGTGGAGCGCGGAGCTGGCGCTTCACCACGGCTGCTTGAGCGGCCGGCCGGAGCAGGTCGCCAGCGCGGCCCGGGCAGTGGAAGACGAGATCGTCGTCGGCCACCCCGAGGGAATCCAGAAGGACTGGAGCTTCTTCCAACACGGGGCGCGCCTCCAGGCATTCAGCTACGGGCGGAGCTACCTGGAGATCGCCGTGGACCTTGCGTGTCAACTGCGCGACACTCCCTGGGCGTTCGCACAGGAGAAGCTCGACCTCATCACTGGCTATATCCTGGACGGCTTGCAGTGGATGTGCCGCGCCACCTACACCGTCCCCGGCACACTGGACCGCACAATCAGCCGAAGGGGCTCGCTGCGCCGGGCGGCGGACCTGCGGCCGTGGCTCCACCGATGGCTTCGCATCTGTCCGAGCCGCAGGGACGAGGTGGAGGCCTTTCTTGCCCGCCAGGAGGGAGAGGGCGGCTCTCTGGTCGGCTTCCGCCATTTCCCGCGCGCCGACTTCACCGCCTACCACCGGCCGGCCTTCAGCTTCTTCCTGAAAACGATCTCCGAGCGCACCCTCGCCACGCAGCACATCCACCGCGAGAACCTGAAGGGGCAGCATCTCCACTCCGGCGACCACTATCTTGTACGCGACGGGCAGGAGTACTCCGACTTGCCGCCGGTCTGGGACTGGGAGCGCCTGCCGGGGTTGACGCTCGCGAGCGATGCGCCTGCGCTTCAGCGGCAGTCGTTCGTGGGCGGTCTGGGCGACGGGCGCAGCGGCCTGTCCGTCATGGACTACCAGCGTGTGGACGAAGAGGGCGGCCGACTGCTCGCCGTGCGCAAGATGTGGGGGTTCCACGGCGATCTGGTTGTCTGCCTGATGGGCGGATGGCGCCGCCGAGGCCTGGAGGGCGAGATCCACACGAGCCTCGATCAGTGCAGACTGCGCGGAGCGCCGACGGTCGGGATACGGGGAGAGCGGCCGCGAGAACTGTCCGAAGGCCGGCACGACCTGGACGACGTCCTCTGGCTGTTGCATGACGGGGTGGCCTATGTGCCGCTGGCGCCGGCGTCCGTCACGGTGCGGACAGGCCCGTCAACCGGGTCCTGGCATATCATCAGCACTGGTGCCAGCGAAGAGCCGGTGGCCGAGCCCGTCTTCTGCGCCTGGCTGCGTCACGGGCCTGATCCGGAGGCGGGTGGTTTCGCCGTAGCCGTCGGCGTCAGCCCCGAAGAGGCGCAGAAACTGGCGGAGCAGCCGCCGTGGACTGTCCTGCGTAACGAGGCGGCGTGCCAGGCCGTGGAGTTCGAGGATGGCCCCTGCCTGGCGGCCTTCTACGAGCCCGGCGCCATCGAGACGGCCGGCGCCCCCTTGCGGGTGGACGCGCCATGCCTGGCGTTGTGGACGGACCGGGAGTTGTGGCTCTGCGACCCCGCCCACGCGGCCCGGACGGTGAGCGTGGACTGGCAAGGTTCGAGGCACAGGGCGGAGCTTCCGCCGGGCGGACACGCACTACGCGTTGTCCCCTATGCTGGTAGGCCGGATCCGCTTTCGTAGGGGCACGGCGCGCCGTGCCCTTACTTCTCGCGTGCCGCTACGCCTTCAGCCAACGCTCGAACCAGCGGTAAGCATAGTCGCGCACGTGCTCCGTGGTGTCGTGTCCGTCCCCATGCGTAAGCGTGCAGAAGCACTCGGGCTTGTCCAGAAGCTGGTAGGCGCACTGCCCCCTCACGTAGCACTGGAAGTTGGCCTGGATGTATGGATTGTAGGCGTCGTTGTAGGGCTCCAACACCAGAAGGGGACGCGGCGCACAGAGCGCGATCATGTCCTGGTAATCGTACACCATCTGTCCGCCGGTCCGCCCCTTGCGCTCCTTCGGCGCGGAGGCTGATCGGTACATGTTCGTCAGATTCGGGCTGATGCCGCAGGAAGGCACGCCGGCGGCGATCCGCTCGTCCAGCGCCGTAAGGAAGATGGCCGTCCGCCCACCCAGAGAGTTGCCGATGATGCCGTAGCCCCCGGGACGGACGAAATCCATGGTGTCCAAGACGTCCAGCAGAAGCTGATGATCCCACATCCGTCGCCCGTCCAGAGACCAGTCCGGATGCTGCTCGGCAAACCGGGCCCTCGACTCGGCGTAGCGCTTGTGGATCTCCTCGTGCGTCAAGTCCTCCCCCTGCGTCAGCAGCTCCCCGAACTCGTAGCAGTCGGGGGTGATCGTTACGAATCCCCTTTGGGCCAACTCAATCGCGTAGGCACGGTTGGGCCGTTCATCCGGGCTGAGGTTGTTGTACTTGCCGTTCACGGCGTCCGTGCCGTGGGCGATGACCACCGCCGGTGCCGGCTCCCCCTCCTCGACGCCTTCGGGAAGGACAATCACCGCGATGCCGTACTCGTCCGGCATCACGCGGTAGCGGATCTTCCGGTGTCTCAAGCCGTATTTCTCGTACTCCTCCACGACCTCGTAGTGGGGCTCGACCTCGACATCGAGCGGCGTGCCCATGGAAGCCATCACCCGCGCGTAGATCCGTTCACGAACGGCGGACCATTCCTCCGGCCGCGTGTCCTGCAGCACCACGTCGCGAAACATAACATCCTCCTGTTCGGCCTGTGCAGCCCACCGCCCGAGCCCTGGCTGGGACGCCGGGCGTCATGCTATTCCTCACACATCGCCTCCGGCGCGGCCTCCGTCGCCCCGCCGGCACCTCGGCCTGCGGGATCATATTGCCCTGCAGAAACGATGCGCTTCCGGCCCTTTCTCCCGGGTAGGCCGGGCGTCTCGCCCGGCGCTGGGGGACTCATGGCGCCCCCGGCTACCCAGAAGAGGGTTTCTGCAGACCGGGATCATATCAGAGGTGCGTCGCCGAAGCAATTGGGCAGACGGCAGACTGCAGACTGCAGGCAGGAGACTGCAGGCAGGAGACATGCGGGGCGAGGCTGCGCCATTGACTGTGAGGAGCCGCTGCCATACACTCACGTGGCCGCGTCGCCCCATGCGGCGGCGGGCGGTGCCGGTGGAGTCGGCTCAGGGGAGGGGTGCGATGCGTGCGGTATCTCGGAAGTCAACGGTTGGGATGTGCGTTCTGGTAGCCCTTGCT
>DAOVRD010000287.1 GCA_030628375.1 Planctomycetota bacterium | reverse complement strand
GGGTGCCTGTATCCCATTTTCCGGCATCGCAGCGAAAAACGGGACAGGCATAAGACGACGTGCCAGTCCCTGTTTTTCGCCGGTGGCTGCCCCCTCCGAAGGCGGATCGCGCCTACCAGCATTGCGAACGCGCAATGGCCACGTGACACGTATACAACGCTGCCTCGACCTAACAACTGACAATTTCAACGTTGAAGGTCCACTGGTGGAGCTTCAAGACCGAACTTCCGGGTAGGGTCCTTTGGGCCCTGGGTGGCAGCGCCACGGTGGGGGGAAAATGGGGACTGGCAACCCCGAGCCATGCGAGGGGTGCCTGTATCCGATTTTCCGCGTCTCTGCTTTTCGGTTGCGTTTCGTTTTCGCACGGGTTACAAAGTGGCTTCGTTGCCTTTGCAGCGCGTATCGTGCGGTGTATGTGGTTCGAACGGCGAGGAGACAGATGGGAGCTGAGCGCGTGAAGTTGGGCGTAATCGGTGTTGGCGGAATGGGGGCCGGTCACTGCAAGACCTGCGAGGGGATTGAGGAGATCGAGCTGGCGGCCGTGTCGGACGTGAGCCCGGCCCGAGCGCAAGAGGTCGGCGAGCAGTTCGGCGTGCCTCACTTCAGCGACCACAAAGAGCTTATTGGGGCTGGTCTGGCGGACGCCGTCGTGATTGCCACGCCGCACTGGTCTCACCCGCCGATCGCCGTTGACGCGTTCGAGGCGGGTCTGCACGTGCTCAGCGAGAAGCCGATAGGCGTTAGCATCGGCATGGCCGAGAAGATGGCGGAGGCGGCGAAAAAGAGCGGCAAGGTCTTCAGCGTGATGTTCCAGATGCGCACGACGGCCGCCGTCAGGAAGGCCATAGAGCTCGTGCGGACGGGTGAACTGGGCGAGGTCAAGCGCACGCTTCTGGTCTCTCCTGAGTTCCGGTCGCAGGCCTACTACAACTCCGGCACGTGGCGGGCGACGTGGGCCGGGGAGGGCGGCGGCGTCATGCTCAACCAGGCTCCCCACATAATGGACGTCTTCGTGGAGCTGGGCGGGCTGCCCGCCAGGGTGACCGGCTACTGCAGAACGCAGATGCATGACATCGAAGTGGAAGACCACGCGGAGGCGATGCTGGAGTATGAGAACGGCGCGACCGGCTTCTTCCACGTGTCCACCTGTGAGATCGGCGAGCGCACGCTGGAGATAGTCGGTGACAAGGGCAAGCTGCGGCTGGTGGGCGGCAAGCTGTCCTTCTGCCGCTTTGTGCCCTCGCTGAGCGAGTTCAACAGGACCAACACCGAGATGTGGGGCTCGCCCAAAGTCGAGGAGGTTGACCTGGAGATCGAGGAGTGCGAGCACGGCCACCAGGTGGTGCTGCGCGACTTCGCCCGCGCCATTCTCCACGGCGAGCCGCTGGTCGCGCCGGGCGAGGTGGGCCTCGGATCGCTCGAACTGGCCAACGCCATAATCCTCTCGTCCAAGAAGGGGGCCCCGGTCGAGCTGCCCATAGACCGCGGCGAGTACGACAAGCTGCTGGAAGAGCTGTGCGCCACTTCCAAGTTCAAAGGCGATTGGGACGCGACCAGCGTGGAGACGGACCCGGCCTTCAAGAAGAAGAAGAAGTGAGCCCGCGGCACTGAGCGTTCCGGGGTTGCGGTGTGCGCCCGGAGGGTCGTGGCGTCATCCGGCGCGCTGGAGGATCACCAGTGCGTTGTAGATCGCGTGCGTCCAGACCGTCACGCCCACGCCCCGCGTCAGGAAGAGCACTCCCAGCAGGACGCCGCAGATGGCCCGGAAGAGGAAGTCATAGGCTTGGAAGTCCTGCCCCAGCGGTCCGACGTGGTGCGCCGCGGCGAACAGCACGCTCGATATCACCAGCATTGCGCCCACGCTCCACTTCTTGTTCCACATGAAGACCCTCTGCATGGCGAGTGCGCCGCCGCCCAGGATCAGCAGGCGGAAGAACAGTTCTTCGTACACCCCCGCCCCCAGCGCGAGCAGCAGCGGCGCCGACCGTTGCCACTGGATGCTGAAGAACACCTGCGAGGCCCGCTCGCTCACCAGCCCCGCCAGTGCCGGCGCTCCCTTGCAGAGCAGCGCGGCGTAGACGGCGCTCTCGGCAATCATCACTGCTATAGTCAGGAAGCTGAAGGATTCCCGCTCGCCGCTGTGCCACAGCAGCGCCACCAGGGCGACGACGAGCATCACGTTGAGCACGTGGGCGGCGTGCAGACCGATCAGGTCAAGAGGACCCGTCAGCCATACCTCCGCTATGTTGCGCACGCTGTAGCCGCTCTGCACTATGCCGAAGTGATACAGAACGACAAGCGGCAGAATGCTGACGATGCCGATCGCGAAGGATCTGGACTCCCAGTAGTACCCGGGCTTCTCTCCGCGCGTGCTTTTCTGGACGCTATCGCTCATAGCCACGCTTCAGGACAGGAGGCCGGCGGCGAACATGACAGCGCCTGCCGGCAGACAATAGGCGGCGAACCAGTGGAGGCGGCCCCTTTCGACGATGCGCAGCAGGACAAGCAGGCACGCGGCACCGGACGCGGCGGACAGGAATATCCCCAGTGCCAGGGCGACCGCCTGCCCGGTCGCATCGCCCAGCGATGCCGGTCCGAGCCCGGCCGTCAGTCCCTGTCGCGCCTTCCAAACGGTCGCCCCCGCAAGCGCAGGCACGGCCAGCAGAAACGAGAACCGGGCCGATGTCTTTGGGGCCACGCCGAGCAAACAGCTTGTCGTGATGGTGATGCCAGACCGGCTTATGCCGGGCAGCAGGGCGAATGCCTGCGCGAGGCCGACCAGAAATCCCCGCCCCGGACCCACGCGCTGCGTTCTCGGAGGCGGCGCAAACCGCAACGTCAGCAGGATCAGACCGGTCACGAACAGCAGCGCACCCGACGCCGAAAGGCTGTCAAAGGTGCGCTCCACGGATTCCTCGAAGGCTATCCCCGCCACGGCGACCGGGACGGACCCCACCGCTATGGCCAGCGCCGTGGGGAACAGCGGCGCCTTCTGCTCTGCGGATTGCAGGCTGCCGGTGGTCAAGCATGTGAATGCGCCGACCACGGAATCGCGCAGCAGCGCCGCTACGGTGCGCCAGAGAACGACCAGGATTGCCATCAACGTCCCGAAGTGCAGCGCTACCTCCAGGAGCACGCCCGGAGACTCCACTCCCAGAAGGGCCTGACCGGCCACCAGGTGCGCCGAACTGCTGATGGGCAGGAATTCCGTGACGCCCTGCAGCAGCCCCAGGGCGATGGCGTCCGTTGCGTTCATGCTGATCCTGTAGCAAACGGGCCCGACACGGCACTGCGCCGGCAAGGCGTCGGGGGTGGGGGTGCGGATCCTATCCGGCGACGCCCGCTGCACCGGACGCCCGGTTCAGGGCCTGCTTGAGGGCGTTAAGTTGGGCCTCGACCGCCTTCATGCGCGCCCGCAGCCCGGCCAGTTCGTCCAGTTCCTGGAACAGCAGCTTCTCCTGGAGGAACTCCCGGTTGATGCTCTCGTCCAGTGCTGTCACATTCTCTCGGAGGGTCTGTGTCTCGTCGGACGGCGTCTGGTCCGCGGCAAGCTGATCGAGCTGTTCGTCCAGTTGCGCCGTTCGTGCCTTGATGTCATCCGCGTCGAGCGCGCCCCCGAAGGGCGGACCGGCCGCCTGGGCCTGTTGGAGAGCAGATTCGAGTTGATGTTTCAGGCTGGTTGCCTGTTCGATGTTCCGGGGAGGTGAGGAGGCCCCTTCGGGGATCGCGGCAGTCACCGCGGCCCCTTCCCCGGCGGCGACCGCCTCGAAGCGGCGCGTCAGCGCCACGACCTCATCCTGGCTTGCTCTTGTTGTTTCCTGGAGTGCCTGCCTGACTTCCTGCGCTTTGGTGCGAGCGTCGGCGAGGATCTGTCTGTAGGATTCCACCTCGGCGTCGGCGGCCTCAGCGCTGAGGTCGGCCGTCTGCAGTTTCACGGCCAGCCTGGCTTTTTCCCGGGCCACCCTGGTCAGGACGGCGCGCACGTCGGCCAGGGCCTCCCGCTTCGCCAGTAGTTCGGCGACCTTTTTCTGTTTCTCCAGCATCGTGAAGAAGCCTGGCTTTGTCTGTCTCCACAGGTCTTCGCGGCGGGCAGTCTGCCGGGCCAGGGCTTCCTGGAGACGCGCCCGGACTGCGTTGATCTCGGCGGTGCACTCCGCGAGGATGGTCCCGGGCAGTCCCTCCCTGGCGGCGCGGGCCTTCCGCTCCCGGTCGGACCCCGGCGCCCAGTCCTGCACGAGGAATATCTCGCCGCCGCGGGTGCCGGCAGTCGCGCCCTGCGGCCAGGGGTACGGACGAGAGCCAACCACGGACGCGGCCAGCTTCCATTCGTCTTCGGTCGGCAGCCGCTTCAGTGCCCACGTGGCGTGCCAGCCCGCCTCTGTGCGGGTCAGTCCTGTCACCGGTGTGTTGGCACCGGCCGCACCGGGCTGAATGGCCTGCCACGGATCCGGCACAGCCTGACCGGTCGCGCGGAGATAGGCCACGTATTGGCCGACGGTCGCCGGCTTGGTCGCGATGTAGACGGCCAGTCCCTGACGGAGGGCCGCCATGCCCTCCGGCACTTCAAATGCGGACCGGGTCACCGCAGGCGCACGTTCCTCTTGCGGCTCTTTCTTTTCGCATCCTAAGATAAGAAAGGCAAAGCAGATACCGATGAATATGACTCTGCGAGACATGACCCTTTCTCCTGTCCTTTCCGGAAACGCCGTCTGCAATACGCGGGGACCAATTACATCATAAAGAATCGGCGAGGGCGAAATCCAGAAACCGACGTAGCCGACAGGGTCATTCAATTGTCCCATAGCGGATCAGATGGATGACCTGGTGGCGCTGGGCGGCGCAGTGTTCAATGCCCTCCGGGATGTTGGTCAAGCAGACCCGCCGCAGCACTGTCAGGTCGTCTTCGGGGCCGCGCCGCTTGTGGCCGGCAATACAACGGCCTTAACAGGATGTACAGGATTTACAGGATAGAGTACGCCCGCTCCCGGCGCCCCTCTGGGCCGGATTCTGGCTCCCACCCTCCGCCCTCGAATACCCGTAAAGCGTGGCCAGCGACCGTCCCGAGCGGCCGTTAAGCCCCCGGCGGCAGCGAAGCGGACTTCGGCCGAGTTCGGGCGAAGCGAGAATCCAGGCCGACTGTATGTCAATGAGCGTGCCAAACGTGGCAACTTTGTTTTGTCAAGAAGCCCTTGCCCACGCTCCGCCATGCAGGGAGGGCGCCTGCCAGGACGCCCAACGCGAAGCTGAGCGTGCAGTTGTATCCGCTATTTCTGGCCGCTGACACCGGGCAAATTGGAGAACGGGACAGCGGCGAAAAACAGGGACTGGCACGTCGTT
>DAOVRD010000295.1 GCA_030628375.1 Planctomycetota bacterium | reverse complement strand
TGCGCAGGGCCGGCCCGAGGAAGCCCGGGAAGAAGCTGCCAGGGCGCTCGACCTATGCCCTTACTCGGTTGCTGCCATCGAGTTCAGCGCGAACTTGTGTCAGGCGGCCGGCGAGTTCGCCAAGTGCGCGCAGCTTCGGCAGACGGCCCTTGCCCTGAACCCCTGGCACGCGGAACTGCACCGCCAGTTGGCTGATGTCCTTTACGAGGAACTGGGCGATTCGGCCGGCGCGCTGGAGCACTACCGCCGCTACGTCGAGTTGGAGCAGATGCGCAAGGAGGCCGCACGCTGATCCGCCCGGGCCGTTCGTTTCTGACACCGGCCGGCACAGTGGGCATAAGGCGCCTCACGGGCCGGTCCCAAGGCTGCATCACGGGAGCACAGCACAATGGAGAAGATACAGAACGGCGGCATCGTCGCGGCCGCCGGGTTCCGCGTCGGCGCCAGCCGCTGCGGTCTGAAGACGGCAGAGGGCGAGCCCGACGTCGCCCTGATAGTCAGTGAAGGCCCTGCCAGCACAGCGGGCACATTCACGACGAACAAGTTCGCTGCGGCCGCGGTCCGCTGGAACCGGCAAAGGCTCCCGTCAGCCGACATTCGTGCCGTCGTCGTCAACAGCGGCAACGCCAACGCGTGCACCGGCCCACAGGGAGAAGCCGACGTTGGCTCCTGTGCCGAGCTTGTGGCCGAACTGGTCGGCTGTGCTCCCGAGCAGGTATGTGTCGCCTCCACCGGCATCATCGGCCACCCGCTGCCAATGGATAAGCTGAAGGCCGGCATACGACAGGCCCATGCCGGCCTCGGTGCGGACGCAGAGGCCGGGCGATCGGCCGAACGCGCCATCATGACCACCGACACCCGTCCCAAGGCCTGCGCCGTCCGCTCGGAGATCAGGGGCATGGCGTTCCACGTCGGAGGCATGGCCAAAGGCGCTGGCATGATCGCCCCGCACATGGCCACCATGCTGGCGTTCGTGACCACCGACGCAATCGTGCCCGTGCACCTGCTCCACCAGTCCCTGCGCACCCTGGTGGACCGGACGTTCAACCGGATCACCGTGGACGGCGACTCCAGCACCAACGACACCGTTCTGGTGCTGGCCGGTGGCGCTTCGGGGGCGGAAGTGACAGCGGACGGGGCCGGCCTGGCCGAGTTCGAGGAGGCCCTCCAGGCCGTACTTGCGGACCTTGCCATACAGATCGTCCGTGACGGCGAGGGAGCCTCCGTGCTGATTGAAGTGCAGGTCAGCGGCGCAGCCGACGAAGCGGACGCTGCGAAGGTCGCCCGCGCCGTAGCCGAATCCCAACTGGTCAAATGCGCGATCCACGGGCGCGATCCCAACTGGGGCCGAATCGTCTGTGCGGCCGGGTATTCGGGGGCGCAGACCGTGCCCGAGCTGTGCAGTATCCATATCGGGAACACCTGCGTCCTGGACAAGGGCAGACCGACCGGGCTGGACGCCACAGGCGAGATTCAGGGAGAGGAGGCAGTGATCCGGCTTTCGCTGGGCCTGGGCGCCGGTGAAGCCACCATATGGACGTGCGACCTGACCGAGGAATACGTGCGGATCAACTCAAGATACCACACCTGAGCCGACTGTAGCACAATCCAACACACGTATCCGCAGCGGTTACTTCGCCCTGCACTTCCCGTGAACCCGTCCGGGGCGAGCGCGACCGCGCTGCGAGCAACATCCAGGCCGAGGCACCTCTATACGCCTGTTGCACAAGGAATCTGGCTAGCTGAGGCCGATACGGCGGCGAGCACAGCAGGGATGCAGGCATCTGGGCGGACTGTGGCACAGCATTTGCCATAGATGGACACTAGCACAGACGAGGAGGTCGTCGCAATCAGTACTCGTAGGCGGCGCACCAATCCCCCTCCACCGCCTAGGACCGCTGGCGGCCTCCTCGGCCACTTCCCCGGCCCGGACAAGCACGTCCTCGTGCCGACCTGCTGCCCGCCCTCGGGCCCGCACGGCTTGCCGGCACACGCACCGGATCTCCGCCTAATACCGGCCCAGTTCGTAGCCGGCCTGGTACATCGCGACCACGTTCTCCGGGGGACTGACCGCTTGAATGTTGTGGCACGGCGCCAGGACATAGCCGCCGCCCTCCCCCAGAATGCGGATGTTGTCGGCGACCTCCTGCCGTACTTCTTCGACCGACCCGAAGGCCAGTGTCTGCTGATTGTCCACGGCCCCGTGGAAGACGACTTCCCGGCCGAATCTGTCCTTCAACAGCCGGCGATCCATCCCCTTACACCGCCATTGGATGGGATTGAGGACGTCTATGCCGGCCTCAATCATGTCGGGAACGATGTCCACGACGGCACCATCGCTGTGGTGGAAGACATAGGCGCCGGCCTCGTGCGCCAGGTCCATCATCCGTTTCATACGCGGGAGCAGGAACTCGCGGATGTGAGCGGCCGACATCAGCAGCCCTTCCTGAGCGCCCAGATCCTCCGCGACGTACGTGATCATCACCTTGCCGGGAATCTGTTCGTAGATGCGGCGTGTGTTCTGGTAGCAGAAGTCGAAAAGCCTGTCCAGGCAGTAATGGACGATCTGCGGGTTGAGCACCAGATCCATGAAGGCCTGTTCCTGTCCTCGCAGCTCCTTGTAGACCAGAAAAGGCTCGGAGCCGCCGCCGCGGACGGGCCGGTCTTCCCCCCCCTCGATCTGCGCCGGGATGACGGAGTAGTCGTAACAATCCGGGGAGGGCCACACGTAGTCGGCCTCAATCTCCTCGACCGAGTCGTAGCCTGCAAGGGGGTTGTGTACGCACTCCCGATAGACGCCGGTCCCGTAGTCCACGTCCCGGAAACGGCAGCCGTAGATGCTCTGGCCCTGCGGGATGGGCGGCCCGGCGTAACGTGCCCCGACCGAGAGCGGCATGTCAATGTGAAGGCGCTCGCAGGCCCGATCGAGGGTTCGGCACCCCAGGTAGCGGAGCAGCTTGGCGGTCGCCTCCGAGGTGGCCCAATAGTCCATGGGCACCCGGTCCGGCAGTTCGTGGTTCAGCACGGCAAGCCAGCGTTCTCGCGGCGTCATCCTGTCCGCAGGCACGGGGACTCCCTTCCCTGCCAGATCAAAGTGCAGAGAGCATAGCCGGCATGGCAGGCCCGGTCAAGCACGCGCCGCCGGGCGCACTTGCAGACAGGCTCCCTCCAGGCTATAATGCCGGAAGTACCACGCGTATGGTGTCTTACTGTCAATAAATGCCCATTGAGGACCGAAGCGGCTTAGCAGTGGACGCGAATCGAAAGAAAGAGTTGATCCAGACTTACAAGGTGCACGATACCGACACCGGCTCTCCCGAGGTCCAGGTGGCCGTGTTGAGCGAGCGTATCGCCGAGCTGACCGAGCATTTGCGCCAACACAAGAAAGATCACTCGACCCGACGGGGGCTTCTGAAGATGGTGGTAAAGCGGTCGGCCCTCCTGAAGTACCTGATGCGAGAAGACCAGAACAGGTATCGTAGGATAGTTGAGGCGTTGAAGCTGCGGAAGTGAGGATAGATAACCCAGAGCCCTCCCGTTGTGGCCGAGCCAGTTCTTGCAATATCCGTTGTCCAGGCACCATACTCGGCCTTTTCAGATCGTCCGCCTGCGCTGTGGGGATGCGCCTTCAGCTTGCGCACGGGGGCCGGGGCAAGCTGTCACAGAGTACGAATGGCGGACGATGAACGGGGGGCGGCCAACACGACGCCCAAGCCCATGCGGGGCAAGATTATCCGGAGGGAGGAAAGAATACTGCCAGAGTTCTGACCGAGAATTGGAGGAGCACCTTGTCGTTGAAGGTTTGACGGAGGCCTGCGAAGCATGCATTGGAGCACACGCATCGGCAGGAGACATGCAAGTCGTTGACTAATGCAGAGGGTTGTTGCTGTGAGAATACAAGTTGAGATGAAGATAGCCGACAGGCTGCTGAGCATTGAGAGTGGGAAGTTTGCCAGACAAGCGGATGGCGCGGTCGTTGTGCAGTACGGTGACGTGACAGTGCTGGCTACCGTAGTGGCGGTGCCGGACATGAGGAACGTGCCGTTCCTGCCGCTGAGCGTGGAGTACCGAGAGAAGCAATATGCCGTCGGTCAGTTCCCCGGCGGGATCATCAAGCGGGAAGGCCGCCTCACAACCAAGGAGACCCTGACGTGCCGTATGATAGACAGGCCCATTCGGCCGTTGTTTCCGAAGGACTACCACCAAGAAATCCAGATAATGTGCTCGGTGCTGAGCGCCGACGACGAAAACGATCCGGACGTGCAGGCTCTGGTGGCCGCATCGGCCGCACTGAGCGTCAGTGACATCCCGTTCGACACGCCCATCGCCGCCTGCCGGCTGGGCCTGGTCAACGACGAATTCGTCATCAACCCGACCTACGAGCAGCGAGGCGTCAGCGAACTGGACATCGTGGTCAGCAGCACCGAGGATTCCGTCGTCATGGTCACGGGCTCGGCGGCCGCTATCCCCGAGGATGATCTGCTGACGGCCATTCAGTGCGGACACGACGTCAACGTAGAAACCGTGCGCCTGATCAAGGAACTGGCCCAGAAGTGCGGAAAGCCAAAGCGGGCCTGGGAGCCCCTCGTGCAACGAGAGACTGCCGTGCGGCTGGTGAAGCCCCGGTATTACGACAGGTTCCTGGAAGGGAACAAGATGCCCTCCAGGCCGGAACGCGCGGCCGCGATCCGCACGCTGCGGGAGGAGGCCATCGCCGAACTGTGCAACACCGAACACGAGGATGCACTGACCGAGGCCGATGTGCGCGCGGCCTTCGACGAAATGGAAGGTCTGGCGATGCGCGAGCAGGTCGTGCGAGACGGGAGGCGCGTGGACGGCCGGGCACTGGACCAGGTGCGAGGGATAGAGTGCGAGGTGGGTTGCCTGCTGCGCACGCACGGCTCAGCCCTCTTCACCCGCGGGGAGACACAGGCGCTGGTGGTCGGGACCCTGGGGACCGTACAGGACGAACAGCGCATCCTGGACCCCCTGGTGGAAGAGCCGTCCAAGAAGTTCATGGTCCACTACAACTTCCCCCCCTTCAGCGTCGGCGAAGTCCGACCCCAGCGCGGGCCGGGCCGACGTGACATCGGACACGGCGAACTGACCGAAAGTGCCCTCCGTACCGTGCTGCCCGACCCCGACGAATTCCCTTACACCATCCGCCTGGTGTCGGACATCCTG
>DAOVRD010000134.1 GCA_030628375.1 Planctomycetota bacterium | reverse complement strand
GCCCGCGCTTGATGGACGCTCTGCGCGGCTTTGTGGGGCCGATACTGTGGCTCAGCGCGCGCCGCTGGGACTCCCAGGACCTGCGTGCCGTTGGTCACGTGCTAGGTGGGGACAACTTGATCGTCTCGGAAGGCGCAGGCTCTGTGGCGGTCATGGTCAAGGACAGATATTTCGGCACCGGCCACGAGTACGAGGATTCGCTCGGCCGCCTTGCGGCGGACCGTCTGTCTGCGGACGAGCGGCAGAGCTGGGGCGCGAAGCTGCGCAAGGTCCTCGTCGCTCTCAAGGCCGACTACTTCGAGCTGGCCGGCGCAGTCGGCGCATTGATGGAAGAGCGCCTTCAGGAGCTGATCGCAGCCCACGGCGACAGGGCGGAGCGCACGGAGCAGGAGAACCGGGCCTTCGCGTGCCAGAACGCGGGACAGCCCAGGATCATGGGCGAGATGAAGCTCGTCTCCCTGAGCCTGTCGCCACCGAAACATGCTTTCTGGGCGGACATAAGCGAATATGCGCGTGAAGCGGCGGGCTCCGGCCTGTCGCTCTGCCGCCTGGAAGGCCGGCAGGTGATGCTGCTGAGTCGGGGTCGTGAGGTCCGCATTGATCTGCGCGTGTGGGCGCGTTACGTGACCGACCTGCTGCCGGCTGCGCGGAGCGTCGGGGGACAGCCCGACGTCGTGCCGCTGGTCGTAGACGGACTTGCCGACGATTCCGGTCTGCAAGACGAGGTGCTCACTCTACTGAAGGACGGAGCCCACCTGTTGAGAGGTTGACCGGCGCGTCCGGCCGGTCAACGGGCAACGAGTTACCCGAGAAGTCGCCGAAAGGCGCGTTCGGTCCGGCCTCGGCAGCCGGTTCGGCGCGAATGCCCGGCGACGGAGCGAGGTCGCTGATGAAGGCCGCCGTACTGGAAGGTATTGACCAGATTGCTCTGCGAGAAGTACCGACACCGGAGTGTACCCCGGACACCATCCTGGTGCGCGTGAACGCGTGCGCGGTCTGCGGCACGGACGTGAAGGCGCTGCGGCATGGACACCAGATGATCAAACCGCCGATCATTCTCGGCCACGAGTTGGCGGGCACCGTTGTGGAGGTCGGCGCAGAGATCCACGGCCATTACGACAGCGAGCGCGTGACAGTCGCTTCTGCAGTCCCGTGTGGGCGCTGCTACTACTGCCAGCGCGGCCAGACCACCGTCTGCGAGAACATCCTGGACATCGGCTCCACCTGGAGCGGCGGCTTTGCCGACTACCTGCTCGTGCCGCCCGCCGCAGTCAGGAACGCGTGCGTCAATAAGATCCCCGACGGTGTCAGCGCGGCGGCAGTGGCCCTCACCGAGCCCCTGGCGTGTTGCCTGAACGCTCAGGAAATGCTCGGGGTAGGGGTCGGCGACACCGTGCTCATCATCGGCAGCGGCCCCATCGGGTGCCTGAACGCCATGCTGGCCCGGGCGCTGGGCGCCGCTGCCGTCATTGTGGCAAACCGCTCCGCGCCGAGGCTGAAGATGGCTGAGGTGGTCGGTGCGGACCTGTACGTCAACACCTCCGAGGATGACCTGAAGCAGTGCGTCCTGGACAGCACCGACGGCCGGGGAGCCGACGTGGTCATCGTTGCCTGCGCCTCGTCGGAGGCGCAGCAGGAGTCGGTCGAGCTGGCCGCGCCGCGGGGGCGCATCAACTTCTTCGGCGGCCTGCCCCGCGGCAGCTCCGCCATCGCCTTCGACAGCAACCGGTTGCACTACCAGGAGATGACCCTCGTGGGCAACCACGGCTCGACGCCTTACCAGAACTACAAGGCCCTCCATCTTATCGCGTCGGGCCAGGTGGACACCGAGAAGGTGATAACGCACCGGTTCAAGTTGGACGAGATCGAGAAAGCCGTGGCCACCGCGGCGAGCAAAGAGGGCCTGAAGGTGCTGGTCGAGCCGGACTAGCGGCCACGGGCCTTGGCATTCCCAGCAGGGGGGGAGTTGACTTGTGAGCGCAAAGAGTGCCGTGAAGCGCATCGGTGTCCTGACGGGCGGCGGAGACTGCCCCGGCCTCAACGCCGTCATCAGAGCAGTCGTCAAGACCGGCATGATCGAATACGGCTTTGAAGCCTACGGGATCCTGGACGGCTACGAGGGCCTGGTCAATAACAGAATGGTGAAGCTCGAAAACGAGGATGTCAGCGGCATCCTCACCCTCGGGGGCACTATCCTGGGCACTTCCAACACCGCACATCCCTTCGAATACGTGGCAGAGGGCGGGGACGCAGAGGATGCTCAGGACCTGTCGGACCGGTGCGTCGAGAACTTTCGCAACGCCGGCCTGGACGTGCTGTTCTGTATCGGAGGTGACGGCACGCTCAACATTGCCCACCAGCTTGCCCAGAAAGGCTTGCCCATCATCGGCGTGCCCAAGACGATTGACAACGACCTGTACGGCACGGACGTCACGTTCGGATTCGACACGGCCGTGCAGATCGTGACGGAGGCCGTTGACCGGCTCCACACGACGGCCATGTCCCACCACCGCGCCATGGTCGTCGAGACCATGGGCCGCTACGCGGGCTGGCTTGCGCTGGTGGGGGGGATAGCCGGCGGCGGCGACGTTATCCTCATCCCCGAGATCCCCTACACCATGGAGAGCGTATGCAGGGTGGTGGGGGGGCGGAGCAAACGGGGGAAGCGTTTCAGCATTGTCGTGATTTCCGAGGGCGTGAGGCTGCCGCATGGCGATTATGTGGTTCGTCAGCGCGTGGCCGAGAGCCACGATCAGATAAGGCTGGGCGGCATTGGCGTGTGGCTGGCCAACGAGATAGACGCTCTGACTTCAGTGGAGAGCCGCGCCGTAGTCCTGGGCCACATACAGAGGGGCGGAACGCCGACGGCGTATGACCGCGTGCTGGCCACCCGGTTCGGGCGGGAGGCGCTTGTCGAGGCCGTCGAGGGCAACTTCGACGTCATGGTCGGCCTGCAGGGAACCGAGGTCGTGCCGGTGCCCCTGGCCGAGGTGGCCGGCCGGCAGCGGCTGGTGGACCCGGACTGCGAGATCGTTCGGGCGGCCCGTTCGGTCGGGACATCCTTCGGTGATGATTAGGGTGGCGCCTGCGCGCGCCCGCCTTCTGCGTGTGGCACAGGTGCCTTGTAGCTCAGGCGCCCCCGCCTGAGTTCCGGTTCATCTGCCGCAGCCGAGGGCGGCTGCGCTACATTACGAGCCTAGCCTCCCTGAGAGGGCGGCTGCGCTACATTTTTCAACGGCCTGTAGGGGTCCTTCCGTGTGCTCGCAGGGGCAAAAGGCGATGAGGCGGCGCGTCGTGCTGGCGGCGGTGGTGGCATGCGTCCTGGCGGGGGGTTGCGGCGCGCTTGGACGTATTCGGCTTCCCGGGGGGCAGGCCGGCCTGCGCGCCGAGATCCGGGTTGACGTGGACGCCGCGATCCGTCGTATCCCACGCTCCCTCTATGGCACGAACCTGGAGTGGATCCAGGACGGCAATGGATTGTGGGACCGCCAGCAGAACGCCCCCAATCCGGAGATCGTGGGGCTGACGCGGGATTTGAACGTGTCGCTCATACGCTTCCCCGGCGGCGTCTTCGGCGACTTCTACCACTGGCGCGACGGGGTGGGTCCGCAGCACTCACGCCCGGAGACCGAGCATCGGCCGCAGGGGGCCGTGTCGCGACACACCTTCGGCACGGACGAGGCCCTGGAGTTTGCGCGGCGGGTCGGCGCGCAACTGCTGATCAGCGTCAATGCCGGCACCGGCACTGCCGAGGAGGCGGCCGCCTGGGTGCGCTACGTCAACGGCGGCGCCGACCAGGCGCGCAGGCAGCGGGTGCAGTACTGGGAGGTGGGGAACGAACTCTACATCAACGATGGCGGCCCCGCCTCGGCGGCGACCACCGTCCCGCCGGAGACCTACGCCCGGCGCTTCCTCGAATTCGCCGGGGCGATGCGCAAGGCGGACCCGACGATCAGCATCGGCGCGGTGGGGGGAGAGAACTACGGCCGCTACAACCCGGTCAGCTATGCCGATTGGAATCGCACGGTTCTCACCGCTGCCGCGCAAGAGATTGACTTCCTGGCGGTGCACAACGCCTACGCGCCGATGCTGGTCACGGAGAGTTGGCGCAGCGTGAGGGGCGTCTACGCCGCTATGCTGGCGGCGCCGGTTCTGATCGGCCGCAATCTGCAGACTCTTTCCGACCAGATCGAGCAGTTTGCGCCGGCGCGTGCCGACCAGATCAAGATCGCCGTGACCGAGTGGGGCCCTCTGTTCCACGTCAGGCCCGACAATCGCTACGTTGACCACGTCAAGACCCTGGGCTCGGCCCTGTTCGCCGCCAGCGCGTTCAAGGAGTTCCTGGAATCCCCCAGGACTGAGATCGCGAACTTCTTCAAGCTTGTGGGACCGACCTTCATGGGATGGATCGGCCCGCGCGAGGGCAGCTACGTCCCCAAGGCGCCGTACCTGGCCCTCCAGATGTACTCCAGTCACTTCGGCAGCGTCCTGGTCGGCTCGTCAGTCAAGTGCCCGGCGTACGATACCCCTCCCATCGGGTTGATGGCCGGCGTGGAGAACGTGCCATACCTGGACGTCGTCGCCAGCCGCAGCGGCGATGGGCTGAAGGTCTACATAATGGCCGTCAACAAGCACCTCGATTCTCCCATCAGGGCGAGGATCACGCTGAAGGGATTCGGGCCGGCGCCCGAAGGGGTTGCGTGGACGCTGAACGGCTCCGGAATCGATGCGAACACAGGGACAGAGCTTGCGGAGGCCCCCGGCGTAACGTGGGCCACGCAGGCGGAGGCAGAACCCGACCCGCGCTTCTCCGCCGGCGGCCCCGGGGAAGTGGGGATTTCCGTCAGCAAGGTGGCGGGAGTGGCGGAGACGTTCAGCTATACCTTTCCTGCGCATTCGGTCACTTCCCTCGAACTGCGGCGGTCGGATTGAGTGCCGGGCCCGGGCGGGGCGCTTTTGACTTGAGGTGGCCGCACCCGTACTATAATCCCTGGTGGACTGTTGAACCGGAAACATTGAGTTTCGCGTCGCTCTTCTGCTCGCAGCGAGCGGGCCGGGACGGCCCGCCTACCCTTTTGTCTTGCTGTTCGGGAATGGGTCAACGATGCTGGACATAAACGTCATCCGCGAGAGCCCCGACGGCCTCAAGGAAGGGCTGCGCAAGGTCGGTGAAGACCCGGCCGTCATTGACCGTGTGCGCGAGCTGGACGCCGAATGGCGGGAATTGGTGGCGCAGGCCGAGGAAATGAAGGCGGAGAGGAACCGCCAGTCCAAGGTGATCGGCGGCATGGAGCAGGGCGCCGAACGCGATGATCTGATTGCCAGGATGCGCGAGGTGGGGGACAAGATCGGCGGGCTGGATGCCCGGGCAGCGGAGGTGCGCGAGCAGCTCGACGACCTGATGCTGCGCATCCCCAACATCCCTCACGAGCACGTCCCGCCGGGCCTCGAAGAGGAGGACGACGTGGTCGTGCGCACCCAAGGCGAGCGGCCCGCCTTCGACTTCAAGCCGAGGCCCCACTGGGAGCTCGGCCCGGAACTGGGTATCCTGGACTTCGAGCGCGGCGTCAAGCTGAGCGGTTCTCGATTCTACGTGCTTATGGGCGACGGATCGCGCCTGCAGCGCGCACTTATCAACTGGATGCTGGACCTGCACGTGGCGGAGCACGGCTACGTGGAGGCCTCCCCGCCCTTCATCGTGGGCGGCAGGTGCCTGGTGGGAACGGGTGAGTTGCCCAAGTTCCGGGATAACCTCTATCGGGACGTCGAGGACGACCTGTGGCTCATCCCCACCGCCGAAGCCCCGCTCACGAATCTGCACCGCGATGAGGTGCTGGCCGAGGAGGAGCTGCCCAGGCACTACTGCGCTTACACGCCGTGTTTCCGCCGGGAGAAGATGAGCGCGGGCAAGGACGTGCGAGGCATCAAGAGGGGCCATCAGTTCGACAAGGTGGAGATGGTCAAGTACGTGCGCCCCGACACGTCCGAAGAGGAGTTGCAGAAGCTGGTGGCGAATGCGGAGGACGTCTGCAAGCGGCTGGGCCTGCCTTACAGGGTCAGAGAGTTGTGCTGCGGCCAGATGAGTTTCCAGGCCTCCCACAGCTATGACGTGGAGGTGTGGGCGGCCGGCTGTGAGGAGTGGCTCGAAGTCAGTTCCTGCAGCAACTGCGGGGACTTCCAGGCCAGGCGCGCCAACATCCGATACCGTCCTGCCGATGGGGGCCGACCCAGGTTCGTCCATACGCTCAACGGCTCCGGCGTGGCCCTGCCAAGGACTGTGATCGCCGTCCTGGAGAACTACCAGCAGGCCGACGGCACCGTCATCGTCCCCGAGGCCCTCAGGTCCACCATGGGCGGCCTGGAGAGAATCGGACCCCAGTGAGATGATGGGCGGCAAGACCATCTCCGGTTTCGTCATCACGGGCAACGAAGAGGAGAACGTCCGCGCCTGCCTGGAGAGCATGAAGTGGGTTGACGAACTGGTCGTGGTGGACTCCTACAGCCAGGACGCCACGGTTGAGATAGCCCGGCAGTACACGGACAGGATCATCCAGCACGATTTCGCCGGCCACGTCGCTCAGACCCGCTTCGCTTTCGAGCAGACGACCGGCGAGTGGGTGCTGTGGCTCGATGCGGACGAGCGGCTGACCGATCAGGCGGAGGGCGAGGTGCGGCGCGCCTTCGAGCAGCCCGGCGGGCCGGCCTGCGACGGCTTCGCGTTCCCCCGCAGGACCTATCTGCTCGGCCGCTGGATAACGCACGGCGTGTGGTACCCGAAGCGCAAGCTCCGGTTGATGCGGCGGGAGGCGGCCGCCATCGTGGGCGAGGAACCTCATCCTGAGGCCGTCGTCGAGGGGAAGGTCAAGAAACTGAACGGGGACATACTGCATCACAGCTATCCCGGCGGCATTCTGGACTATGTGCGCAGCTCCGCCCGGTATGCGGACCTGGCGGCCCGGAACAGGTTCGCCAGGGGGAAGGGCGCTTCTGTGGTGCACCTTGTCTTCGGCCCCCCGCTTACGTTCTTGAAGAGCTACGTCCTGAAGCTCGGCTTCCTGGACGGGATACCCGGCATGGCCGTGGCAGTCGGGACGGCCTACCACAAGTTCATTCGGGACCTGCGGCTATGGGAGATGACGCACGTGGACCGGCCGCAATCGTCGGATTCCACCGATGCGGGCGCTTCTTCTTGATGCCTTCCTGGAGCGTTTTTCCTCTTGCCGGGGGCGCCGGAGCACCTATAATGGGCGCCTGCACAGGGGGGTGCGGCGAGATCGGAGAGTGCCGTGAGGATCAGCAGTATTCTCAAGGGGCCGAGGCGCGTTCGCCGGGTGGTGCACATTGTGCGCAAAGCGGCTTCGCACGGTCTGGGGTTCCTGGTCAGCCGCATTGAGTTGCAGCGCTACCTGCCGACGTGGGTTCGCCTTCCGACCTGGGGAAGACAGGCGGAGCCTGAAGAGCTGGCGTCGGAGTTCGCCTCGGTCCTTGAGGAGTTGGGGCCGACGTTCGTCAAGTTCGGCCAGATGCTCGCGACGCGGCCCGATATCCTTCCTCCTGACTACATCCACGAGTTGGAGCGCATCTATCACCACGTGGCCCCCTTCTCGGCTGAGGTGTCGCGCGGCATCCTGGCGGATGAGTTGGGATCGCCCGTGGAGACGGTCTACCGGGACTTCAGCGACGAACCGCGCGCCAGCGGTTCGATTGCGCAGGTCCACGACGCCACGCTGCACGACGGCACGCCCGTGGTGGTCAAGGTGCGCCGGCCGCGCATCGAGCAGGTCGCCGAGGATGACGTGGCGATACTGACCTTCCTGGCGGCACAGGCGGACAAGGTCGAGGAATTCCAACCCTTTCGCTTTCCCATGCTGGTGGAGGAATTCGCCCGCGCCATAACGCAAGAGCTTGACTTCATCTCAGAGGCGGCCTACACGCACAAGTTCCGGGAGAGGTTCAAGGACGACGCCCGCATCCAGATCCCGGAGGTCTATTGGGACTACACGTCCGAGCGGGTGCTCACTATGCAGCGCATGACGGGCGTCCACTTGAGTGAACTGTTCGGCGACGGGGGCGCGTCTGTGGACAAGAGCGAGATCGCGCGCACGATCATGGACGCATACCTGCGGCAGTTCTTCACGCAGGGCGTCTTCCACGGCGATCCGCATCCCGGCAATATCCTGATCACGGACCAGGGCCGAATCGCCCTGATTGACTTCGGTCTGGTCGGGCGCGTGAGCGCCGAGCTGCGCAGGAAACTCGGGATATGCTTGATTGCCCTGGGCGGGGGCCAACTGGAGTTGGTCGCCGAGGTCTTGAGCGAGATCGGACGGCTGCCTGACGAGTCGCAGGCCGACGAGTTGCGCGAGGAGCTGGTCGGCCTGCTGGACCGCCACAGCAGTGTGCCGCTGGACAAGCTGGACCTGCAGCGCTCGTTCCTCGACGTGATGGGCGTCATCAGGAAGTACAGGGTTCAGGTTGCGCGGGACTTTGTCCTCATGGGCAGGGCGCTTGTGGCCATCAGTGGGATCGTGACACGGCTGGACCCCGACCTGGACATCGCGTCGCTTGCCGCCCCCTATGGCGGCAAGCTCCTGCGGGAGAAGCTGGCGCCGTCCAGTGTGCGGCGCAGTCTGACCACGGGAGGCTACCATCTGGGTACGCTGCTCACTGAGGGACCCCGCGAACTGCGCCGCCTGGTGCGCAAGCTTCAGAGCGGCATGTTCGAGTTCACCGTGCGGCACGAAGGCTTCGAGAAGGGGCTCACCGAGCTGGACCAGACGGGCAACCGCCTCTCGCTCAGCGTTATTCTGGCGGCCATTATCCTGGCCTCCTCTGTTCTGTTGGACGCCGAGATCGGTGCCGTAAACATTCTGGGCTGGGATGTCAGCCTGCTGGGGTTGCTCGGTCTGGCGTTCGGGTCGGTGCTGGGGCTCTGGCTCGTCGTGGGAATCTTGCGTTCGGGGCGTCTGTGAGTCATACTGGCCAGGGTCGGATCGAGACGGTTGGGCAAGCGGGTAGGGGAGAAAGACAATGCCGGGATGCTTTCAGGAGGTTCTGACGGACGTCACGGAGAATGTCTACCGGGACTGCTACCAGCTCAGCAGCGACAACTTCCCGGGCATGGAGTGCCCGTCGTGGTGCGTCCGTAAGTTCACGCTGAAAGGCGGCAAGCAGCATGGCGTTGATGTGGTGAGCATTGACAACGGCCACATGACGGTCGTGGTGGTTCCTACCCGCGGGATGAACATCCAGGAGGCCCACACGGCAGATTTGCGCCTGGGGTGGAACAGCCCGGTCAAGGGAATGGTTCACCCGGCCTACGTTGACGAGGAAGCCCGTGGGGGGCTGGGCTGGATCGAAGGCTTCACCGAACTGATGTGCCGGTGCGGGCTTGCGTTTCACGGCGCGCCGGGCGAGGACTTTGTCTCCGACAACACGGGCGCCCAGACGTCCGTCATGCTGCCCCTGCACGGCACCATTTCAAACACGCCGGCCACGCGCGTCGTGGTGCGCGTTGACCTGGGGCCTCCCCATGCACTGTCCGTCCTCGGCGAGGTCGTGGACAGCCGCATGTTCGGGCCGTCCTACCGGCTGGTCTCTACGGTCTCGACTGTGCCAGGCTCGGCAGAGTTCACCGTCAGCGATCGGATGGAGAATGTGGGCGGTTCGAGTTCCGAGTTGGAGCTCCTCTACCACTGCAACTACGGACCGCCTTTGCTGGGAGAGGGGTCTCGGCTGCTCGCGCCCGTGCAGTTCATCTGCCCGCGTGACGCCCGGGCGAAACAGGACATGGCGACGTGGAATTCGTACGGACCGCCGGAGCCGGGCTTTGTCGAACAGTGCTATTTCCTGCGGATGCATTCGGACCGGCAGGGGCGCACCGTCGTGGCCCTGGCGGATCCGCAGGGGGACTGCGCGGCGACCATCCGGTACTCGGTCAACGAACTGCCGGCGTTCACGATCTGGCGGAACACGGCCGCCCAGGAGGACGGCTACGTCACCGGCCTGGAGCCGGCCACGGACTACCCGAACGCGAGGTCCTTTGAGCGCAGCAAGGGACGCGTGATCGAGTTGCCGAGCACGGGCGCCTATGAGGTGTCGCTTACATTCGGCCTCGTCGTGGGCGGCGATCAGGTCGCCCGCCTCAGAGGGGAGATATCCTCCCTGGCTGAGGGCAAAGAGACCATCGTATCCGAAGATCCGGACTCCGACTACTGCCCGATGTGAGATAGGGGGCGCGGCAGGAGTCCCTTGTTCGGCCGGGGCGAAAGATCATGTTG
>DAOVRD010000186.1 GCA_030628375.1 Planctomycetota bacterium | reverse complement strand
ATTATACCGCGCCGGGCCTTTGCGTCAATCCGCCCGGCCGCGGCGCGCCGAGAGGGCCGTGGCATGACCTACTGCGAGAACCGTCTATTGTGTACGCTAGTGGACTGGTTGACGGGTCATATTGACTTGAAGCGCCTGCACTCGGCCTCCTGCGCTGTCTTTCTGAGGCCGGCTGGGAGTCTGCCGGCCGAAGAATCTCGCCTTCTCTCGCACATTCAGAGACGACGAGATCCTTCGCCGCGCCGTCACGCGGTTCAGGATGACCTGCGAAGACAAGTGGCCAGAACACAGGACGGCGTCCGAACAGGGCCTGCCGCGAAGGCCAGGCGCACGGAGACGCTGGAGTTGCTCAACGTGCGCGAGGAATCGGCGCCTGCCGGAGTGGCAGCACGGGCCGGCACTCGCCTCCTCTGGCACGCAGCCTGGGCCGATCCGTTGACGCCGCGCGGAGCCACCGTGTGGGGCAGCCACCTGCGCTGAGAACGAGGCCCTATAGTCCAATGACGCGGCACTGCGGCAGTGCCTTGCGGATTCTCTGGACGCCTGCGCTCGTGATGCCCCGGCAATCAAAAAGAGCCAATTCCTGCAGCTGACCCAGGCCCTCCAGATGCGCCAGCCCGGCGTCCGTGATGTTCTCGCAACTACTGAGACCCAGTTTCTGCAGCTGGCGCAGGCCCTTCAGGTGCGCCAGCCCGGCATCCGTGATCTTCTCGCACTCCAAGAGATACAGTGCCTCCAGCTGGCCGAGGCCCTTCAGGTGCGCCAGCCCGGCGTCTGTGATGTTGGGACCACTGAGGCCGAGTTCCCGCAGTTGGCTCAGGTCCGGTAGATGCGCCAGCCCGGCGTCCGTGATGTTCGGGCAACCAGCGAGACCCAGTTCCCGCAGTTGGCCCAGACCCTTCAGGTGCGCCAGCCCGGCGCCCGTGATGTTCCTGCAACCAGTGAGATCCAGTTCCTGCAGCTGGTCCAGGTCCTTCAGGCGCGCAAGTCCGGCGTCCGTGATGTTCACGGAATTAGTGAGATTCAGGTGCCGCAGCTGGCGCAGGCCCTCCAGGTGCGCCAGCCCGGCGTCCGTGATGTTCGCGCACCAGGTGAGATTCAGTTCCCGCAGCCGGCCCAGGCCCTTCAGGTGCGCCAGCCCGGCGTCCGTGATGTTCTCACAAAGAGAGAGATCCAGTTCCCGCAACTGGCCCAGGTTTTCCAGATGCGCCAGCCCGGCGTCCGTGATGTTGTCGTAATCACTGAGATTCAGTCCCCGCAGCTCGCGCAGACCCTCCAAATGCGCCAGTCCGGCCTCCGTGATGTTATCGCACCAACTGAGATTCAGTTCCCGCAGCTGGCCCAGGTTTTCCAGATGCGCCAGCCCGGCGCCCGTGATGTTGTCGCAATCAGTGAGATCCAGTTCCTGCAGCCGGTCCAGGTCCTTCAGATGCGCCAGTCCGGCGTCCGTGATGTTTTCGCACTCCATGAGCGAGAGCACGCGCAGCTGGCCCAGGCCCGTCAGGTGCGCCAGCACGGCGTCGGTGATCTCAGGGCCGCCCAACGTCAGGCCGGGGACCTCTTCCCGCCTCAACTCACGCGCCAGGCGCCCCCACGTCCATGAGGGTTCCTCCAACGCGCGTATGCTCACCATCCACGCGTAGCAGCGCGGGATTGGGACGGCTCCCCCGCCGCGCCCAACTGCGCCCACCTTCTCCCACCTCGCGTCCGCTGTCTTGCGCACGTAGACCGTACAGGGGTGAGGGAACACGAACTGTCGCGGGCCGTGAACGGTTGACCGCCCCTCACCGGTGTTCTCTGCCACGCTCTCGGCCGCCCCGAGGACGGCTGGCAGGAGAGTGGCCAGAAGGGCTGCTGCGACAAACAGCGTCACAACTGCAGTGGTCCGCCTTTGTCGTGCGGGATGCATCGCGTACCCCCTTGCCGATTGCATATCTGCCCGACGCCCGTTTGCGTGACACATGCTGTGTGCACTAGATTGTACCGTGAGGGGCTCCTTCCCTCAAGCCGGGATTTGCCTGACTCGTCCCTAGTTTCACAGGACCTCCAGTGGAGCTTCAACACGGAACTTCCGGGTAGGGCCGTCTCGGCCTTGTCAAGTAGGGGCACGGCGCGCCGTGCCCTTGTAGCTCAGGCGCCCTCGCCTGAGTTCCGGCCATTCCGATCCGCCGCAGCCGAACTTCCGGGTAGAGCCGTTTGGGCCTTGTCAAGTAAGGGCACGGCGCGCCGTGCCCCTACGAAAGCGGATCGGGCCTACCAGCGCGGCGGACGCGCAATGGCCACGTAGCACGTACACAACGCGGCCCGGACGGGACAACTACGAATTTCAATTCTGAAGCTCCTCCAGGGCAAATTCTGAAAAACGGACGCCCTCATCGGTCCCGAGCGCCCCCGAGGGACACCCCGCCCGCCCGGAACGACTATGATGCCTTGGCCATGGAAAACGATTATCCCACCTGTCCGCGCTTGGAGGACGAGCACGACGACGAGCACGAGGGGGAGGACGCGACGCGCCTGCGTAGGTCCTTGCTGAGTAACATCTTAAAGCAAGTCCGGGAGGTCGAGGGGTTCCAGGCGAACGCTGCTGTAGAAGAAAACACGCTTTCCACGTCCCGGATCGGACCTCCGGTTGACGTAAGCTCTGTGAGAGAAAGCACTTGTCGCATTGCCTCCGGGCGAGAACGGCGGCCAAAAGCGGTCAAATCCGGCCAAAAACGGACACGACGGCCAGGCGGGTAACAGGGATGGACAGGATGAACAGGATAACGGAACGACGGGAAACTAGCGGAACGGCACCGGCGGGGCCGTTTTGGGGTGCCCGTCGCGTTCCTCGCTTCCGTCGGTGGCTTGACAACCGGCTCGGGGTACGCTACCACCTGCGACGACGGATTCGACGGGTTGATCCCGAAGCGCAGATTGTCAATCCATCCCGGTGAAACAGCACGGATGCAGAGCGAAGGGGGTGCGAACATGGCGAACGGTCTGCCGGGACGTTCGGTGCTGGACTGGCCGGTGGGGGTTACTGTGCACAAGCCACGGAAGTGCTTCAACGGCTACACGGTGGTCGTGCCCTACCGCTCGGAGAAGATGTTCCTGATTGACATGGCCGGGCGCGTCGTCCACGTCTGGAACGCGGACCCGCAGGAGTACCGGCAATCCATGTTCCTCGAACTGCTGCCCAACGGGAACTGGATGACCCTCAACTACGGAGGGGTGCGCGGCGTTACGGGCGATATCCAGGATCCCAGCCTTGCGCTGTCGCTGCGGGGTGAGCGGAACATCCAGACCGAAGCGACGGAGCTGGACTGGGAAGGGAACGTGCTGTGGCGCTACGCAAGCCCGCCGGAGTGGAAGATACACCACGACATGGCACGCCTGGCCAACGGCAACACGCTCCTGCTGGTTGCGGGCGTTGGGACGATTGCCGACGTCTCGGATCAAGAGATCGAGGACAACCTGTTCGTCGAAGTGACGCCCGATGGCGAGGTGGTCTGGCAGTGGAGCACTGCGGCGCATTACGGGGAGTTCGGTTTCGACGACCGGGCAAGGGGGCTGATTGCGCAGACGGCCGGGGACTGCTTCCACACCAACACGCTGGAGGCCCTGCCGGGAAACGATCTCGGGGCGAAGGACGACCGCTTCCGCAAGGGCAACATCCTGAGCTGCCAGCGTCACACCAATCTCATCTACGTCCTGGACAGGGACACGGGCGAAGTGGTGTGGCAGTGGGGCACGGGCAGAGGCCAGTTAGTCGGCCCCCACCACCCGACGATGATGTCCAATGGGAACATCCTGATCTACGACAACGGCGGCTGGGGCGGTTACCCGGGCAGGCACCGGTTCTACACGCGGCTGGTGGAGATAGACCCCCTCGCCGGCGAGGTGGTCTGGGAGTACCGCCACGAGCCGCACGTGTTCAAGGAGAAGTCGAAGTTCTTCAGCTACTCCTGGGGGTCGGTGCACAGACTGCCCAACGGGAACACGTTCTCGCTGGATTGCCACAAGGGGCGGCTTTTCGAGGTCACCGCTGACGGCGAGATCGTCTGGGAGTATGTCAGCCCGTTCGAGTGGAACCGGGGGACGCTTGTGGAATCGGGCATCTACCGGGCCTACCGTTATGGTTACGATCGGGTCCCCGAGGCGGACCCGCACTTCATGAGGACCGACGGGCACGCGGCGGCCGTCGAGGCAGAGCCGGTCCTGCTGCCGAAGATGGGGCTGCCGCCGAAAGACCTGCCTTAGCAGCTCCGGCAGGAGCGAAGGAGGCCCGGCTCGTAATGTAGCGCAGCCGCCCTCGGCTGCGGCGGATGGGAATGGCCGGAACTCAGGCGGGGGCGCCTGAGCTACAAGGGTACACCCTCAGCGTGCATGGACTGTGTCCGGCCCGGCGCGGTGGCACGATCTCAGTCGGCCATCAGGGAACGGAAATAGGCCAGGTCCTTCCGCGTCTGCTCCGTGATCTGCTCCACGTTCATCTCGCGGAAGCTGAGCCAGCCCTGATATTCGGAGTGGAAGGACAGGGGGCCGGCGAACCCGATCTCCTTGAGGCACCGGATAAACTCCACCCAGTCCATCATGCCGGCGTCGAGCGGCACCACCATCGGCATCCATCCCTTTTGCGAGTCCGAGGGGCTGCCGGTCCGGAAGAACCCGCCGTCCTTCACCGCCACCATGAAGAGCCGGTCGGCCACCATGTCCAGTCCCATCAGCCACCCGCCATAGCCGCCTTCAAAGACGCAGTGCGCCCCGTCGTAGAAGACGCCGACGGCTTCCGGATCGGAGTCCTCAATGAGCGTCAAGGCCGCCTGCGCGTTGAGGCCCATGTTCTTCCCGGAGTGCGTGTGCATCCCGGCCTTCACGCCGTTGTCCTTGAGAACCGGCGTCAGTTCTTCAAGGGCGGCCTTGATCTGGCGCTCGCTCTCCTTGTAGGTCCCGAACCCCTTATAGCGCCAGTAGCCCAGCTTGATGTAGCCGATGCCAAGCCGGCCCGCGGCCTCGATGACGTCCACCGCGTGCGGCTCATCCCGGCCCGTGATGGACGTCGTGAGCATCGAGACCTTGATGTCATGTGCGGCCAGCGCCTGCTGGAACGCCGGCAGTCCCTCTTTCACACTCTCGGGCTCGACGTGGCCGCCGCGGCGCACCGTCAGGTCAACGCCGTCCACGCCCAGTTCCTTCATGGTGCGGCCGAGCGCGTCCGCATCCATACTCTGGAACAGCTTTGAGAATACACAGAACTCCATCGGCAGGGCCTCTCCTTGAAGAGATGAACCATCTCGTCTGCTGGGGCCACAGCTTATCCGGCGCGCCGGACGATTTCAATGGACTGCCCATCCGCGGTCCGGCTGTGCTCGTCACGGCCTGTGAAGCGGCCGGTGCTGGAGTCCCATCGGTGCCAGAGGCGGGCCCATGGGCGCCGGCACAATGTGCGGCGCGGGCAGCGGGCGGGCCGGCCTCAGCATCTCGTTCAGTCTCTCGATCTGCCCGTCGGTCAGCACCCGCTTTGCCTTGACGGCCGTCTCTATTGCGAGGTAACGCAGTTCGATCTCGCACGTCCCGGCTTCATGGAGCAGCTTCTTGACGCTTTCCAGGTCCACGTCTTTCTCGTCAAGCGCGGCCTCGAGTTGCACCTGAGCTTTGCTCCGTCCGGCTTGCAGCTCGATGGCCTGGAGCCGGAGTCGAAGCCGCAGGTCTTTCAGTTCCTTGATCTGGTCGGCGCTCAAGTCCAGCTCGCCGGTGTGCGCCAGGAGGAACTCAACGTCCGGCCGCTGAGGCACCGGCATCGGCGG
This sequence comes from Planctomycetota bacterium, assembly GCA_030628375.1. Classification (GTDB taxonomy): domain Bacteria; phylum Planctomycetota; class Brocadiia; order SM23-32; family SM23-32; genus DAOVRD01. Next base: position 2,345 of record DAOVRD010000186.1, on the reverse strand, counting down.
CTGGGGCTGATGCATTTGAGGCGCCGGCGGAGGACCGAAACCGGGTCCCGGCATCTGGTGCCGTGCGGGGCCGGGGTCCGGACCGGGCCCGGGTCCTGCCGGTACGCGCCGCATCGCCCAGGCGGCTCCCGCAGCAATGGCCAGGACGATGACCGTTGCCAGAACATGTCTTCTCATCTTCCCGCCCTCCTTCGACAGTAAAGGAAGCTAAGATCGAACGGATCTGTCATGCCCGGGTGGCGACGTGGGCTCCCGGCCCTATCCCTCCCGGCCAATTATGGCCAGCGCCCGCTGCACGACGTCGTCCACCGAGAACCCAAGCTTGTCGAAGACTTCGCCGCCGGGGCCGGAAGCCCCGAAACGGTTCAGTCCGATGACGTCTCCTTCATCGCCGACGTACTTGTGCCAGCCCATTGGCGATCCTGCTTCGATTGCAAGGCGCTTCCGCACGTTCGGCGGAAGGACGGACCGGCGATATTCCTCGGGCTGTGCTTCGAAAAGCTCCCAGGAGGGGAAGTTGACGACGCGCACGCCGATCCCTTTCTGGGTTAGCCGCCCCGCGGCTTCAATCGCACGCGAGAGTTCCGATCCCGTTGCCATGAGGATGATGTCCGGCTTCCCGTCCGCGGGGTCCGAGAGCACGTAGGCGCCTTTGTGCAGCGACTCTGCCGGCGGATACTGTTCGCGATCCAGCACGGGCAGGTTCTGCCGGCTGCAGATGATGGCCGTCGGGCCGTCCGCATTGAGCATGGCCACCCGCCAGGCTTCTCGGGCCTCGTTGGCGTCGGCGGGTCTTATCACGGTCCAGTTCGGAATGGCCCGGAGCGCGACCAGGTTCTCGGCCGGCTGGTGGGTCGGGCCGTCCTCGCCCATGCCGATGCTGTCGTGGCTGAACTGGTAGATGGTCCTCACTTTCATCATCCCACTCAGCCGCAGCGAAGGCCGCGCGTAGTCGGAGAAGACAAGGAACGTGGAGCCGTAAGCGCGCAGCCCTCCGTGAAGGGCGATCCCCGAGCACGCGGCCGCCATCGCGTGCTCCCGCACGCCGAAACGGATGTTCTGGCGCTCGAAGTGTTCGGGCTGCATGCTGAGCTTGTCTTCGGGCAGCGTGCCGGTGGACGAGGCCAGGTCGGCGGCGCCTCCGATCAGGAATGGACAGCTCTTGCGAAGCGCCTCCAGCGTCGCGCCCGCCGCTTTCCGCGTGGCCAGCGGACCGTCTTCGGGCGCCCAGGTTGGCAGGTCACCGTCCCACCCCTCCGGAAGCTCCCCCGCCCAGGCCGTGCGCCATTGGTCGGCCAGTTCCGCAAACTCGTCGGCGTATCGCCCGAAGGCTTGCTCCCACTTCTGCTGGGCCTGACAGCCTTTCTCGACCGCGGTGCGCATGTGCTCGACGGCGCGCTCCGGCACGAGGAACATCTCGTCCTCCGGCCAGCCAAGCGCCCGCTTGGTCGCTCCTAGTTGCTCCGCGTCCAGTGGCTTGCCATGGGCCACGTGGCTGTCCTGGACGGGACTCCCGTAGCCGATGTGCGTGTGGCATATGACCAGTGAAGGCTTATGCTCGACGTTGCGGGCCTCATCTATGGCCGCCGAGATGGCTTCCACGTCGTTGGTCGCCTCTTCCACCTCACAGGTGTGCCAGCCGTAGGCCCGGAACCGGGCGGCCGTGTCGTCGGTGAACCATTCGCTCGTCGGCCCCTCAAGGGATATCCTGTTATCGTCGTAGAGCACGATGAGCTTGCCCAGCCCCAGATAGCCGGCCAGGGAGGCGACTTCGTGGCTTATTCCCTCCATCAGGTCGCCGTCGCTTGCGAGCACGTAGGTGTAATGGTTCACGATCTCGTGGCCCGGCCGGTTGTAACGCGCCGCCAGATGCCGCTCCGCCAGCGCCATCCCGAAGGCGTTGCCCAGGCCCTGACCCAGCGGCCCGGTGGTCACTTCAACGCCCGGCGCGCAGCGCACTTCGGGGTGCCCAGGCGTCATGCTGCCGAGCTGGCGGAAGTTCCTTATCTCTTCCAGAGGCAGATCGTAGCCGCACAGATGCAGCAAGCTGTAGAGGAGCGATGATGCGTGCCCGGCCGAGAGTACGAAACGGTCCCGGTCGGGCCACGCGGGATCTGACGGGTTGTGCGTCAAGAACCGCGTCCACAAGGCGTAGGCGACGGCGGCGCAGCCGAGGGGCGCGCCGGGATGCCCCGAATTCGCCTGGTGTATCATGTCTATGGACAGGGTCCGAATGGTGTTGATGCACAGCTCGTCCGGGCTCATCTCGTCAAGTGACATGGCTGTTCCTTGTGTTCAGTGAAGGCAGGCGACCTTTGGGTGCCCGTCACGGCAGGATCGCATAT
>DAOVRD010000209.1 GCA_030628375.1 Planctomycetota bacterium | reverse complement strand
GGGATGCCGCACGAGCGAAAGCGAGAAGTTGGAATAGGCATACCCCACCAGAAGCGCAGGTGTGAGATAAGGCGCCAGGATAAGGGCCCAGGCCCCCAGTCGCGCGCGCTTGCCGGGACTCGCCAGAAGCCTGCTCAGGGGCAGGGCAAGCAGAACGCCCAGAAGGCCCACCGCCAGGGCCCGGGCCAACGTCCATCCGTATTGCCCGGCCAAGTTCACCTCAGGTACTCCTGCTTGAGCCACGACAGACACGCAGCGCGCACCGTTGAAAGAGGCGACAGGGGAGCCCCCTCGCTCGCCCAGTTCTTAAGCTCCCTCACCTCCTGAGGCAAGCGCGCTTCGTCCACAGGCCCAAGGGGAACCTGCCGGGACTTGGAGTGGGCCAACTCAAGTTCCAGTTCTTCCGACAGCAGGTAGTCAATAAGCTCCCGGGCCCACCGCGGCTGCGACGTGCCCTCGATAATGCAGACCGTATTCGGAATGCAGATGGTCATGCCGTTCTCGAGCCTCACGGGCAGAGCGGCCACCGGCTTGCCGTCATCTTTCGCCAGAAAGAAATCGTCCGTGTCGGTCAGTCCCAGTACACATACGCCCTGGGCAACGAGATTCTTCACGTGGGCGTTGCCCGTGACTTCACGCACGCCCCGCCGACGCCAGTCCCCATGCCAGGCCTTGAGTTCTTGCTCGCCCCACTGATCCCACAGGACGCAGTAGTGCGTGAGGGTCGTTCCGTAGAGGGGCTTGGCCATGGCGACGCGGGACAGATCGCCGCGCAGGGCCTCCTCAACGGCCTCCTGCGCCGGCTCTAGCTCGTCCGTGTTCACGATGTAGACGCGCAAACGGGCCCCGAAACCCGCCCAGTAGCCTTCAGGGTCCTTGAACGCGGCGGGGATCCGCTCGAAGCCGGGACCTGTGTACGGCCGGAGCACTCCCTGCTCCTTCAGATACATGGTCCCCAGAAGCTCGTTGTTCCAGAACACGTCGCAGCGCGGGTTGTCCGTTTCCCGAACCAGAAGCTCCACCAGGCCAAGCGACTTGGTGGCCTCGGTGTCGTACTTGACCGAGACCGGGATGCCGGTCTCTTCCTGAAAACGTCGAAGAACGCTCTCGGCATAGACGGAGTCGTGGGCGCAGTAAACGACGAGCGGGTCCTGACCCTTGCGCCACAGGAAGAGGTAAGCCAGAACGATCCCACCCACCACGGCAAGGATCAAGGCAACGCGAAACAGCAAAGCAGGACGGCTATCACTGCGCGGCCGTTTCATGGGGCTCACCGATGCTGTCGAAGTAGTCCTGGATGGCTTCGTGATACGCCGGGGGAACCTGTTCGTGCAGGATGGCTTCGCTCACCCCCTGCTTGACCTCGTCAACGTGTTGCTCGTAATCCACCCGGGCCTGGCCCGGATCGGACAGGCCGCGCGTCTTCAACGAGAGAAGTATCTTGCCGGCCGTCAGCGCGGAGCGGGACTTCTCGGTCTTGAATGCGGTTTCGGCCTCAGTGTCCTCCGGAGCGAGGCCGCCCACACCGATTCCAGCGCCCCTCATGCCGAGTCCCATGCCCCTTCCGCCGCAACCGGAGCAGACGCCGCCCTCCCCCAGCAAACAGCCACAACTGCCGCACCTGCCCTCCATCAGTTTGGCGTAGAGAGCGGCGTAGTCCGCAATGCCCTCGCAGGACTTGCACATTTCCCCGTCCAGGCCTTCCCATTCGTTGAGAAGCTTCGCAAGCTGCAGCGCCTCCAATGCGTCTTCCAGGGATTGCAGCCCCTCCAGGGACTCCGCCAGCGACGACAACTCCAGCTCAGTCAGGTCAAGCGATTCCGCCAGGGCTTCCAGCCCCGGGCCCGAAATGCCTGCCATGCCGGCCATGGCGAGCTGATCCAGCGCGCGCTGCAGAGCGGAGTTGAGCGACGGGCTGTTCGTCTCATTTGCCGCGAAGTCCGCAAGTTCGCGCAGCCGTTGCCTCACCTGCTGGGCAAGCTCCTTCTTCTCCACGCCCTCCGGCATCTCGGTGAGCTTCTGCACAGCATCCTTCAGTTCAGCGATCTCTTTCTTGAGGGCCTTGGTCTCGCCTTTGCGCAGCTCGCGGCGCCACTGGTCCACCTTCTTCTCGCTTCCTGCGCCGAACTTCTGCGCCTCGTAGGACTGGCGGAAATCCGGCTTCAGCTTCTTCTCGCTGGCCTTCCGCCAGAGTTCCCCCAGCTCCTGCTGGCGTGCGCTCAGGCGCTTGAGGTTCCCTTCCTTCTGGGCGGGCCTGGTGGCATTGAACGTTTCCTTCAACCGGGCGACGGCCCGCGGGACCTGCTCGGCCAGGTCGCCCTCGGCGGCCTTCTTTTTCAAGAAGGCGATCCGCAGCGCGGTGGCCTGGCGGCTGTCCTCGAGTTGTCTCCGGCGCTCTGCGATTGCGCGGCGCTGTTCCCCCCTGCCAAAGGGGTCAAGCTGAGGCAGGAACATCGAGGCCGCCAGCAAGACGGCCAGGACGAGAAGGATCCTTCTTGCCTTCGCTCCCCACTTGAAGGGCACCACCGCCTGCGGCGGGACGCTGCCCGCGCCGGCTTCGGCGTCCCTCAGCACGAGCGGCTGATACTGCCCCGCAGATGACTCGATGAGGGCGGCCGTCAAGTAGAGATCATCGGTCGCCATCCGTTTATCAACGAGACGAGCGGCGGCGGTCGCGGTCGGACGTCGGTGAAACGCCACCGCCATCGCCAGAGCCGCTGCGACCGGAGACACCAGGCCGACAGGGGCGAACCAGTTCGGAATCAGTGCCAGCAGCCTTGAGCACAGGAGCAGCGCCGAATACAGCGCGGCCAGCAGCAGGACAAAGCAGTAGAACCGCGCCCCCACGGCACAGGCCCGCTGCCTGCTGGCCACGCGACGCAGCAACCGACGGACTCCGGGATCCATCCTTCGCCACCTCCAGTGTATGATGTGCCCACCATTATAGCGCCTTTTCGAGCCAATGGTAGCACTTGGCCCCCTCCCTCAGTCCTGTGAGAACTGCGCCAGCTCGGGCTTGACGATTCGTTCGTGCTCGCCAGCCAGGAACCGGCTGACATCGTCGGGCGAGATCGGCACAGTGCCGCCTTCCTGGGCTGCGGCCATCGCCCCGAGGGCGTTGCCCAGGTCGCAGCACTCCCCGATGGACCGTTCCCTCAGCAGCCGGTGAATGAAGCCGGCCGTGAACGCATCGCCCGCCCCGCAGCAATCTACCACCTCGACCCTGTAGCCCGGCACGTAGGCCCTCTCGCCATCGGCACTGGCCGCGAACGCTCCGGCTTCCCCGAAGGTGATGACGCAGTGCGTCAGAGACCATCCGGCCATCATCGTTTCCGCAAATTCCGGGATGGACTGCGTCGCCAGGCCCAGCATCGCGTCAAGGGCCATTACCTCATCGTCGTTCAGTTTCAGCACGTGGGCTCTTTGCAGGGACGACCTGACCGTGTCCTCATTGAAGCATTCCTTGCGCAGGTTGATGTCCAGCAGCTTGAGGCCGTCCCCCGAGGCGTCCAGGACGGCGGCCAACGCCTGCCGTCCCCTGGGCGTGCGTTGAATAAGGGTCCCGAAACAGATGCAGTCGGCACGGGCTGCGAACTTCAGGAGATCGGCGGTCGTCTCGATGTTGTCGTAGGCAACGTGCGGCACGATGTGGAAGTCGGGATTCCCGCGCGCGTCGAAGGCGACGTTCACCGTGCCGGTAGGCTCATGGTCGTCCCACTGGACAAAGCGCGTCTCCACGCCCAGAGCAACGATCCGCTCCCATGCCTGCCGCCCCAGCGCGTCGCGGCCCAGACGGGTGACGATCAGCCCCCTATCACCCAGCGAGTTCGCCCTGTAGACGAAGTTGAAAGGGGCGCCCCCGAGCACCGCGCCCGTGGGCAACAGGTCCCAGAGCGTCTCGCCGTATGAAAGAACAGTTCTGCGCATGTCCGCGCCTGGTTGTGAGGGCACGGTCCCGCAGTTGCGGGATGCCCCTACGAAAGTGAATCTGGCCTGCCAGCATGGAGGGCGCGCGACCCGCGCCTTACGTTTGCGTTGCACGCGCAGAGACGCTCAGTCCGAATCCGCCGCCTCCGGTTCGGACTCCGCCGGCGCGTCGGGCGGAGGCAGCCACTCATTCAGATTCTTCAGCTTCTCGCGTTCTTCCCGTGTCACGCGGTCGTCATCTTCCCTGGTGGTCAAGACGGTCGGGGTGATAAAGGCGATCAGTTCCGTGGTTGTCAGGCCCCTGTCTTTCTTGCTGAACAGGAGGCTGAGCACCGGGATGTGACCCAGGATCGGCACCCTGTGGATGATCTCTGTTTCCTCCTGGCGCAGGATCCCGCCGATGACGATCGTCTGCCCTCCTTCTACCGCGATCTGGCTGTCGTAACTGCGGGTATCGAGGATGTAGCCTCCGAACGGCGTCTCTCCCTCCCGGATCTGGGATGAGGTGATCTGGAGCGTAGTGACGACCTTGTTCTTCTGGTTGATGTTGGGCTTTATGACAAGCTCGGTTCCGACCTTCTTGTAATCGTAGGTGTCACTGCGCGCGGTGGTTCCGGGTGTGCGCTGGCTTTCGCTGATAAAGGGCACCTCTGCGCCCACAAAGATGGTAGCCTCCTGGTTATTGTTCACCACCAGGGAAGGCTGCGACAGGATACGGGAATCGAACTCCCGCTGAAGGAATTGAATCAGCAGGATCGGATTACTGGTCGCCGTCAACGTGGTATGGTGGCGGGTATCTTGCCACTCGATACCCAGCAGACCATACAGAGCAGTATTGAAGTCCTTGGAGTCAAAGATGCTCTCTGAGGAAGAGAGCCGCGTGCCGATCCTGCTCTCCTGCGTTCGCGTTATCTCCACAAGCTGAACCCTGATCAACACTCTCGGGGACTCCGAGTCGAGCCCTCTGATGAGCTGGCGGAGCACCTCGAAGTGCTGGATCGCAGTCGTGATGATCAGGGAATTAGTGCGCGGGTCCGGCACGACGCGCACCTTGCCGATCAGGTTGCTTATGGGGGTCTCTTCTTCCCCCCTGCGGGCCGAACCGAACAGCCAGCTGAAGTACGCGTCCTCTTCGTCTGCGGGCCTGGACGCGCCCTCCGGCGCGAAAAGGCTGTTCAACTGATCGGACAAGTCGGTCGCGTCGGCATTCTCCAACGCATAGACCATCGTGTTGGCGTATTCCACAGACGGGCGGTCCAATTCCTCGATCAGGTCTTCAATGATGGGGAAGTTCTCCTTGTTGTTCGTAATGACGATGACGGAATTGGTGGCGGGTTCGTGGACGAAACGGACCTTCCCGTAGAGTCTGCCTACCTCCTGCTCCTGCGAGCTCATACGGGACATGTAGTAGTAGTAGCCGCCGGTGCGCCCTGCGTCTTCCTCAATGCCGAATATGTCATTCAGGACCTCCGTCATCTCCCCGGCGCCTATGTAGCGGATACGGTAGATGCGCGGCGAGACCTCGGTCTTGTTGATCGGCTGGTCGAGCTTCTTGATCAGGTCTGCGATCTGTTCGAATTCCGTGGGCGGAGCAATAACGATCAAGCTATTGGTCCGGGGCTCGGGCACGAACCGAATGCTGGTCGTCTGCTGCTGCCGTCCGCGTGAGAAGAACCCCCACATTGAGAAGCCAGACGTTTGCCCCAGGGTGGAATACAGCTCGTTGAGCTGTTCGGCCACGTCTGCCGCCTCGGCGTAAGTCAGGCTGAAGCTGCGCGTTTCCGTGCTCCGCGACTCCTCAGTGTCGAGCTCGGCCAGCACTTCCTTGATGAGTTCGAAGTTCTCCGGGGTGGAGTAGACGAGGATAGCGTTGGCGCGTTGATCGGCAGACAGCTCGACCGTGTCGCGAACGCTCCTCTGGCCGGGCTTCCTCCTGAAAAGCGTGGACAGCTGCTGCGCCACCTGTTGAGCGTCGGCGTACTGCACAAGAATGACGTTGACGCTCAGTTCAGGCGGCTTCTCTCTGTCCAGTTCCGCTATGAGCTGTTCGGCCGCCTCGAGCTTCTCCTTCGGAGCGCGCACGACCAGCCAGTTCGCGGTCGCATAGGCTACTATCGCCACTTCCTCCTTCTCGCTGACCACCGCCGCAGGTTGCCCTTCGGCCCTCCGCGGGGCCCTCCTTTGGCGCGGCGCCATGCCCCCTGCAACGCCATCCCGGAGTATCACTTCAAGGACGGTCGCAATCTCCGTGGATTCCGCATACTTGAGTTGGAAGATCCGCACTTGCGTGCCTTCGATCTCCAGGATGTCGAGCTGACGAATAACTTTCTCGATGTCTGCCAGCTTCTCGGCAGGGCCGGTGAGCAGGACCTGGCGCGACCTGGAGTCTCCAACGAGCTTGACCCCCTCGGCAAGCAGCGGCGTGACCAGCTTCTGCACCTGCTCGACATCGGCGAACTTCAGGTTGATGGCCAGCGTCTCCACCCCCATTTCCGCGAGCTTCTCCATAGTCATGATCTGAATCACGTCGTCCCGCTCCAGGACGGCCACTCCTTCAAGCCGAAGGGCATCGATGATAAGCCTCACGGCCGTCTCGGGGGAAACCGGCTCCGGCGTGGCAATAGTGATCTGCGCCTGCACGTCTTTGGACCTGATGACGGTTTTCCCGGTGCGGGTGCGGAGGAAATCAATCACATTGTCTATGGCTGCGTTCTTCAGGTTGAGGGGGATCTTCTCTGACTGCTCCGACTGCCGCGGCCACATCCCCGGTCTTCGTGCAGGTCTGGGCGCGGGCTCTGCCGCGGCCTCGGCCGCCACGCCGGACTCCGGGGCCTCTTCGACTTCCTCCTGAGCAGACGCCCTTGCGGCCCAGATGAAGCACAAAGCCACACAGATAACCAAAGCCCTGCACAGGATGCTGCTGGGGTTGCGAGCTCTCATCGTTCCTTTCTCCTCTTGCTATTCGTTCCGTTATCCCTGCGGCCGCCCACGGCCCCGCTGAGACCCCCGTCGCATCTCTTCCCAGTTGCCCGATTCTCTCGCCCTCTGGAACCGCGCTCTCATCTCCTCTCGCTGCTCGGGCGTCATATCCCGCCCCCACCGCCCCATTCGGCCCCCCGTGGGCTGCTGCCACTGCGCGGGGGCAGGCGGCGGCTGCGCGGGCTCCGGCGTTGCCTTGGCCTCTGCCGCTTCTGCTGGCGCACCAGGCGTCGGGGGCCTCGGCCGCCCCGTCGGCGACACCGCCACCTTATCCTTCAGCCCGGGGAAGAGCTTGACGGTTCGCTTGTCGCCTTCTCGTTCGAGCACTGCCGTGTTCGGCAGGATTTCCACCAGCTTGTAGCCTCCGGGCAATGTCGCCTCCAGTTCGTAGAACTTGGCGCTCTTAGCTTCGTTACCCAGGAGCGCTCGCGCCCCCAGAAACCCGAACAGCTTCGGTGCGGCCGGCGGCTGTTTCCGCCCAAACACGCCGTTCTTGCCGATCGACTGGTAGCCTTCCAGGTCCTTTGCTTCTTCGCGCGCCGCGTCGGGAGCCTGCGCTCCCGCCACGTCCTCGAACTCCGAAGCCAGCCGGCGAGCGGCGGCGTAGCTTATCCCCTCCGCC
>DAOVRD010000348.1 GCA_030628375.1 Planctomycetota bacterium | reverse complement strand
GGGAAATACTTGAATACCAGCTTGCTCAGCTCCTCTTCATCGATGCGCCCGGTGCCGAAAGTGTCCACCAAAACGGACATGGGCTTGGCCACACCGATGGCGTAGGAAAGCTGCACTTCGCAGCGGTCGGCCAGGCCCGCGGCCACCACATTCTTGGCTATGTGCCGCGCGGCGTAGGACGCGCTCCGGTCCACCTTGCTGGGATCCTTCCCGCTGAAGCATCCTCCCCCGTGCCGCGCGCGTCCGCCGTAAGTGTCAACGATCACCTTGCGCCCCGTCAATCCGCTGTCTCCGTGCGGCCCGCCTATCACGAACCGGCCCGTCGGGTTCGTGTGGTAGGTGACAGGGTCTGCGGTGTACTGTTCGGGCAGGCAGGGCTTGATGATCTCTTCGATGAAGGCTTCCCTCAACTGCTCGTGAGTGACTTCCGGGTCGTGCTGCAGGCTCAAGACGACGGTGTCCACCGCGACCGGCTTCATGCCCTCGTAGCGGACCGTGACCTGGCTCTTGCCGTCGGGCCGCAGGAAAGGCAGGATTCCTTCGTCCCGCACCTCTTGCGCGCGCTGCATGATGCGATGTGCCAGCATTATGGGCAGCGGCATCAGTTCCGGGGTTTCATTGCAGGCGAAACCCACCATGAGTCCCTGGTCGCCCGCCCCCTGTTCCTTGCCGGTTGCTGCATCCTCGTCAACGCCCAGTGCAATGTCGTGCGATTGCTTGCCCAGGGCCACCAGAACGGCACAGCTATCGGCGCTGAAGCCGAGCGCGGGATCGGTGTATCCGATTCGTCGTATGGTCTGGCGGGCGATGTCCGCGTAGTCGGCCACGGCGCCGGTTGTGATCTCACCGGTGATCACGACCATGCCGGTGCTCACCAGCGTCTCGCAGGCGACGCGGCACCGTTTGTCCTGTTCGATCAGAGCATCCAGGATGGCGTCGCTGATCTGGTCAGCAACTTTGTCCGGATGGCCGGCCGAAACGGATTCCGAAGTGAGTAGATGCTGCTGGCTACTCATTTGCTCTTCCCCCGGGAGGTGCGCACGACGTATCCCGCGCCTCGGAGCGGCGAATATAGCACAAAGGAACTGGTGGCGCAACTTACGGTCGCGACGGGCTCAAAGGGAGGGCCGCCGCAGTACAAAATAATGCGGGTGGGCTGGGGTGAACCCACCCGCATGAGGGGCTGCTGCCGGGGAGGGGGGCGCTCACCCGACAGCTCACGACGCTTTCATTTTTGGTGGGAGCGTCGTGATTTAGGGACAGGCAGCTAGTAGAAAAAGCAGCAAAGAGTATGCCGTTCTCACAAAGAGCCGCTCTGTCCGCCCCTATAATAAAGCTGCTCGTAATCAAGGTTGGTGTGAGCGGGGATCCAGCCGCCCCCGCCCGGTTCCCATCTTCTCATGTATTCTAACACCGCACCCCGGTCGCATGCAAGCGAATCTCGTCGTTTTTCGCCCTGACGGCGCTTTTTCCGGCCCGTCGGGGCGCCACTGGCCGGGCGAGCCGGCCCCGCAGGCCGTTCCTGCGATTCCCTTTCAGCGAAGCTTGAACCTGCCGATCTTCCGATAGAGCGTTCGCTCCCCGATCCCCAGAAGTTGTGCAGCTTTCTCACGGTTGCCGTCCACCAGATCGAGCGTATGGGCGATGTGGCGCTTTTCCACCTCCTCCAGCGGCTGGCCGGCCAGCGACGTCAGCGTCGCCTGGTCGGGCGCCTTGCCGGTCTGGTCCAGCAGGTATTCGGGCAGGTCGTCTTCGCCGAGGATCTCGTCGGTGGTGGCCACCACCATGTGTTCAATGCAGTTGCGCAGCTCCCGCACGTTGCCCGGCCAGTGATGACGGAACAGCATCATCCGCGCCGCCGCGCTCATGCCGTGGACGGACCTGCCGTGGGTCTCGGAGAGCTCCCGCACGAAGCTCTCTATCAACAGCGGGATGTCCCCCTGCCTCTCGCGCAGCGGCGGCAGGGCGATGGTGACGACGTTGAGGCGATAGAACAGGTCATGCCTGAAGGAGCCGTCCTTGAGCTTCTGATTCAGATCCTGGTTTGTGGCGGCGATGAGCCGCACGTCTACGTACAGCGGCTCGTTGCTGCCGACGCGAACGATCTCGCCCTGTTCCAGTACCCGGAGCACCTTGGCCTGGCTGGAGATCGGCATGTCGCCAATCTCGTCAAGGAACAGCGTCCCGTGGTTGGCGTATTCGAACAGGCCGGTTCTGGAGCTGACGGCGCCCGTGAAAGCCCCCTTCTCATGGCCGAAAAGCTCGCTCTCCAGTATGGTCTCGACCAGCCCCGCGCAGTTCAGGGGGACGAACCGGTTGTGGCGACGGTCGCTGTTGTAGTGTATGGCCAGCGCGACCAGTTCCTTGCCGGTGCCCGTTTCGCCCTGGAGCAGAACGGTGACGCCGGTGCGTGCTATCTGTTGGACCTTCTGGAACACCTTCTGCATGGGCCGGCTGTTGCCGATGATGTTCTCGAAGCCGTAGCGCCGGACCAGTTGGCTCTGCATGGCGGTGCGGTCGCGCTCCAGCAGAACGCGCTCGGCGGCTTTCTCCACGACCGCCGTGATTTGATCCGGGTTGAGGGGGGACCGCACGTAGTAGAGGGCGCCTTCTCTCATGACGGCGGCCGCTTCGGCCCCGCTGCCCTTGTTGCTGACGACGATCACCTGACAGTCGGGGTTGCCCTGACGGGCTGCGCGCAACGCCCCCAGCCCGTCCTCGTCTCCCATCGGCAGGCCGGTGACGACGATGTCGTAGCGGCCGGCCCCGGCCTCCTGGATGGCCTTCTGGGCGCCATCGGCCACAGTGCAGGCATGACCGGCCTCCAGCAGCGTGGCCTTTATGGCGTCGGCTGTTGCGGGATTCGCACTGGCGATCAGAACGTTCACGTGATCATCCATTGCGCCGTCCGGCGGCAGACGGCGCCGCGACCGCCGCCCACCCATTGCCCCAGGCATGAGGCGCTGTGTCAATCGGGCTTGGTTTCCTTGAGAGCGGCCTTGCGGCTCAGCCTCACCTTGTTGTTCTCCACGCTCAGCACCTTGACCTTGATGCGGTCTCCGATCTTGCAGACGTCCGCTACCTCTCGGACGAAGCCGTCATCAAGCTGGCTGATGTGGCACAGGCCGTCCGTCCCCGGGAAAAGCTCGACGATGGCGCCGAAGTCTTTCACGTCGGTGACTACACCGTCGTAGACAGCGCCGATCTCGATCTCTCTGCCCAGTTGCCCGATGTATGCGGCGGCCTCCTCAGCGGCGCCTCCCTGCTTGCTTGAGACCGTGACGGTGCCGTCATCTTCCACTTCGATGTTGCACTGGTAATTCTCTTCGAGTCCCTTGATCGTCTTGCCGCCGGGGCCGATCAGTTTGCCGATACTGCCCACATCAATCTTGAGCTTGATCAGCACCGGTGCGTAAGGGGAGATGTTCGCACGGGGCTGGGCGAGGGTGCGGAGCATGGTCCTGAGGATCTCCATTCTCGCCTTGCGCGCCTGGTCCAGCCCTTTGCGAAGGATGTCCATGCCGATCCCGGCCACTTTGAGGTCCATCTGGATGGCGGTGATGCCGTGTTGAGTTCCTGCGACCTTCAGGTCCATATCACCGTGGTGGTCTTCGGCGCCCGCGATGTCGGTGAGGACATAGGCCTGGTCGCCTTCCTTGACCAGCCCTATGGCGATTCCGGCAACCGGATTCTTGATGGGCACCCCCGCGTCCATCAGGCAGAGAGTGCCGCCGCAGACGCTGGCCATGGAGGATGAACCGTTCGATTCCAGGATGTCCGACACCAGGCGGACATAGCCGGGGTTGATGCACACGGCGTGGAAGCCACAGTCCACCGCCTCCTGACACAGCCTGCGCATCTGGTCCACGGTGGCGTCAGGCTTGAGCAGTGTGTGGTCGATCGCTGCCGCCACTGCCTGCGCTTCATCATTGATCATCGCTCTCCTCCAGGTCATCCACCAGTCTCGCCCGCGCCCACCTGTGTGGGAAAGGTCGCTCCCACTTCGCCGTCAGGGCAACTGCGGCAGATAGACGTTGAG
>DAOVRD010000051.1 GCA_030628375.1 Planctomycetota bacterium | reverse complement strand
GGCCGGCCCACTCCGCGGGGACGGCGATCTCGACCTGATACCAGGCTGCGGTGACGTCGCGCAGTTGGCCTTCTTCCCAGGCTGGGTTCGGGTAGAACGATTGGGGGCCCTCGCGCCTGCCGCCCCGGCGGCGCCCTCCCGGCCATGGGCTCGGGACCCGGATGTAGCCCCATCCGTCGGTCGGCACGCTGTCCAGCGCGTCCCCGGCTGGCTGCCACTGCCACAGGCCCTTCAAGGAGACCCGCTCGCGCGTGGGCGTTCCCTCGCGATTCGCCTTTCCCAGTTCCCAGATATCCTTCACGCCTTCGGGTAGCACCATGCTCGCATCCTCCTGGCCGGCCGCAGCCCGTGCCGCAAGACAAACGAGCACCGCCAACAGGCACATCCCAGCCGCTGACTTCCAAGATACCGCACGCATTGCATTCCTCCCTGGTCGGGTCTCACCAATGTCTCCCCGCAGATGTACTGAGCCGGCAGCCCCGGACTTGAAACCCAATGACTGCCGGCTTCTCCTGCACGCTCAACATAGGGCCAGGAGTGTACAGCGGCCGCCCGGCCTGCGTCAACACCCCAGGCTTGCTCTGCGCTTGCAGGCGGCTGGTCCGGCTACTCAACGCCGGCAAGATGCTTTATAACTGCTCCCATGACGTCCGCCGCTGCGGCCAGTTCGTCGGCGCCCATCAGGTCAATCGTATCGGCCGCGGAGTGGATGGGTATGCGCCGGCCAGCGCTCCCGAACAGGATGGCCGGGATGTTGTGGACGTAGAACGGCACGTGGTCTGACCCCAGCGCCTGCCTCTCGTCGGCGGTGCAGCCGGGGAACCGCCCCAGCAACCGCAGGATCTGCTCAGTCCGTGCCGGGTGCCAGCCCATCACGTGTGCGCGGAGACGTGCGCCCGCCACCCCGACGCCGTCCGCCTGGATCGCGGCCTGCGTCTGGAGCGTTTCGGCTCGGTGACGGCGGACGTATTCCACGCTACCGAGTGCGCGCAGGTGGCGGCCGTATTCCTCCGCGCCGAAGGCGATGAAATCTATCCCTAGCCTGCGCCGGCCTGCCGCCGCGAACGTTTCGCAGAGTTCCATCACCACCGCCGTGCCCCCTGCGTCGTCCGCTGCGCCCGGCGACTCGGCGGCGGTGTCGTAGTGAGCCCCGACGACGATGCGGCCCGCCTCGGACCCCGGCAGGTGGCCGATCACGTTGTGGCTGGTGGAATCGTAACGCCGTGCGCTGATGCGCAGCCGCACCCGCCGGCCCTCGCCCTTGCGGAGCCTGGCGGCCACGGACGGCGCCACTGCGACGGCCGGCACGCGCAGGAACGGATCGCGCAGCAGCTTCGACGACACCTCCTCGCGCAAGTCGGCAATGATGGCCGCAGCAGGCCTTCGCTCCTCGATGGCGAGCAGGTCCTGATTGCGGTTCATCGCCAGGGGGCCCTTCACCTCACCATCGAGCAGGAGCACCTTGCCCTCCAGGTCGGGGCGGAACTCCAGCTCGTGCCTCGTGCCCACCGCCGCCAGCTCGGCTTCCAACTCGCAGCCTTCGGTGAAGGTCTGCGCGAAGGCCGGCAGCGCCTCCGGACCTTCTTCGCCCAGCAGCGTCAGTTCCGTCCCCTCATGGTCCCATCCGGGGCAGGCATAATCCTGGACCTCCACCTCGGCGCCGCAACGGCGGAAGTGCTCGCCGATGTACTCGACGGTCCGCTCGTCGGCCGGCGTGCCGCTAAGGCGCGGGCCGATCTCCTCGCACAGGTGCTTCTCATGCTCCCACAGCCGATCCTTTTCCGCCTGCATGGCCCCGCTCCTGGCTTCTCGCTCCGCCTATGAAGGACTCCGGCCCGTCGGCAATTGGGCCGACCTCAGAACTCTACGCGCCGCCTCTCACGTTGTCAACGGGGGGCCGGTCAACTGGAAGCTCCGATGGTTCGCCTGCTTCGGAGTCGCTTGCACCGAGGCCGCCAGTGGTCATAATGGTCTGGGCGTCCCGGGCACTCCGGGCTTCGCTTCGATCCGTTTGCACTACGTCAGCCAGGGAAGGGGTGGACTATGGCGTATCCGGTCATCATGCACGTGAACTACTGTGAGCAAGGTCAGACCGTCCAGGAGATATGCCAGAAGGCTGCGGGCTGGGGCTTCGACGGCGTCGAGTTCCGACGCAAGAGAGACGGCGTCGAAGAAACCACGGAGGATTACCTGCACAAGCTGGAAGAGGGCGTGAAGGCCTCCGGGCTCAAGGACGTGCTGTTCGGCTATCCCGGGCCGCTGCTTGTGAAGGAAGACGCCGGCGAGCGGGAACGCGAGGTCCAGGAAGCTATCGCCTTCTACAGGCACGTGGCCGAGCGGTTCGGCGTCAGGACGGTCAACCTGCTGACGGGTGGGCTCCTTAACCCGGACAAGAGCGTGGCCTACTCCGATTACACCAAGCACGGCTCGTTCATCGCCACCGAGGAGCAGTGGAGCTGGCAGGTGAAGGGCTGCCAGGACATGGCCGACGGCCTGAAGGACGTTGACATTCGCTTCGGCTTCGAAACGCACAGGGTCTACGTGCACGACACCGTGGAGGCGGTCAAGAGGCTGGTTGAGGACATTGACCGCCCCTCGATCGGCGCGAACCTGGATTACGGCAACATGGTCGGGCAGAAGGAGCGGCCGTCGCTGGAGGAGGCGGTCAGGACGTTCGGCCATAAGCTCCACTACGTGCACCTGAAGAATTCCACTCCCTTGCGTGGCATCTCGGGCCGGATCGCAACGAGGCTCGGCGAAGGCCAGATCAACAACCGCCAGTTCGTGCGGCTGCTGATGGAGATCGGCTACGAGGGGCCGCTCTGCGTCGAGGCGCCCAGGCCCGGCGACCGCGAGTGGTACGCCCAACAGGACCTGGCCTACATCAAGTCCGTGCTGGCTGACCTCGGCGCCTGAGGCACCCCGGCCGCCGGACTCCCCGTCAGGGGGCGACGAACAGGCGGCCCGGGTTGTCGCGCACGATCACGCCCGGCCCGTGGCCGCCCAGGTCCACCAGCAACTCCTTCAAGGCCCCGTCGTGCAGCACGTTGCCCTGGATGATGCTGTTCTCCAGGCGCCCGTACACGATGCCGAAGTTGGGAGAACGCTCGCCCCGGCCGTTGTCGTCGCGACCCGTCATCATCGTATTGCCGGTGAACGTGAGGCCGTGAACGCGCTCGAACCGGACCTGGGCGCTTTGATGCCCGTCGCCCGACTGCCACTCGGGCTTGCCGCTGCGCCAGATGCAACTGCCCGTGACGGAGATGTGGTAGCAGACCCTGTCGCCGCGGGGCAGCAGGCTGATGCCGGGCCCGCCGGAGCGGTCCACGTAGTTGTTGCCGAAGTTGTAATGGTCCCCGCCGTGGATGACGATGCCGCCCTGCCGGTTCCACTCGATGCGATTGCCGGTCACGGTGGTGGAGGCGTTCTCGTCGTAGGCGCCAAAGCCGGCCTCGCGGTTCCCTGAGAACCAGTTGTCCAGGATAAAGCCGTCCCACCCGCGCAGGCGCAGTCCGCAGCCGCCGTTGCGGCCCGACATGCAATGACGCACGCTGAAGCACCAGATGCGCTCCAGGCGGATGCCGTCGCCGCTGAAGCCCGCGATCCGGCAGCGTTCGATGCGCGGCGTGTCCTCCTGCCGGCCGTAGTCCGGCTTGTCCACAAGGATGCCGTGCACGCGTTCGCCGATTCGGTCGCCATCCAGGCAGAGGCCGCTCACGGTGGCGCCGATGGCGCCCGTCAGGTTGAGCAGGCAGGCGGCGCGCTCGTCGGCCAGCTTCAGGATGGCCCCGCCGAAGCCGCCGGCGCGCCGAAGCGGCGCTGTGGCGCCCTGCGAAGGCGGGTCGCGGTAGCTCCAGGTGGGATCGCCGGCCAGGCCGACCTGTGCCGGCACGCGCAACTCCGAGGAAACGTACGTGCCCGCCGGGAAGAACACCGTGCCGCGGACCTCTGCTGCCGCCTCCAGGGCCTTCTGGATGGCTCCCGTGTCGTCAGCCTTGCCGTCTCCCCGCGCCCCGAACGCGCGCGCGTCCAGCGCATTTCCAGTCGCCATGGTAACCTCCTTCTCACCGCCCAGTGCGCCGGCGCCCCCTGCACCCGTGGCAGCCGCTGCTGCGCCGATGCCCACTGTCTTGACGAAGTCTCGCCTGCCAATGGCGTCTTGCATCTCAGCATCCCCTATGTGCGTGGGCCAGCGGGCAGTGTACCGCGGGAGCAAAGACCCGTCAACGTGTTCCTTGCTCCCTCTTGCTGCTCAGGGACGGGCGCCATCCTCCGAGCGGGCAGTGGAAAGTATGCCGTGGAAACGGTAGCCTGCAAACTCAATTGGTCCAGCGAGGTCCTGACATTCTACGTGGTCCACAAGACGCGGGCGAGTCGGCGTTTGCGAAAAGGGGATGGCGTGAGAAGACGAAAGAAGACCGGAATCGGCTTGGATGGAATGCAGGTTCGGGGGGAGAGTCCGAGAGGGAAAGGTTCGAAACTGTCCCGGGAGGCGCCGAAGAGGAAGAAGGAGCGGGAGCGGCGGCGGCGGATGAAGTGGTGGCACGAGGCGCGGTTCGGGATGCTGGTGGTTTACGGGCTCTATTCCCATCCGCGGTTCCTGGGCGCCGAGGACATGTACTGGGCGAGGATTCCGGTCAAGGAGTATGAGAAGCTGACCCGAGAGTTCAAGCCGCGACCGGATGCGGCTCGGCTGTGGGCGGCGTTGGCCAAGAAGGCGGGGATGAAGTACGTGGTGCTGGCCGCCAAGCACGACGACGGGTTCTGCCTGTGGAATACGCAGCAGACGGAGTTCAACTCCGTGAAGGTGGGGCCCAAGCGGGACCTGATGTTGGAGGGCGTTGAGGCGTGCCGGGAGATGGGGCTGAAGGTGGGGTTCGGGTTCGTTCTGAATGACTGGCGCGACCCGGACTGCGTGCGTGCGGCCAAGAGCAAGCGGGCACGCAGGCGGCACCTGGACTTCGTCCAGGGATGCGTGCGGGAGCTGATGACGAACTACGGGAAGATCGACATTTTCTGGCCCGACTACCCGGCCGCCATGAAAACGCCCGAACTGTGGGAGAGCCGGAAGACGATCGCGATGATCCGGGAGCTTCAGCCGGACATCATCATCAACAACCGCCTCATGCTTCCGGAGGACTTCGGGACGCCGGAGGGGCACATCGCGGCGCAGGACCGTGCGTGGGAGTCGTGCATGACGCTGACGGGGACGGGGCTATGGGGTTGGCGGTGGGAGCCGGAGGAGGACTGGGCGAGTCCGCGCGCGATTGTGGAGATGGTCCGGCAGGTGACGAGCGGCGGGGGCAACTTGTTGCTGGACTTCGGACCGGAACCGGACGGGACCCCTCCGCAGATCGTTGAGGAACGCCTGCTCCAGGTGGGAAAGTGGCTGAAGGGAAACGAGGAGGCGGTGTACGGAATGGTGGACCGGGTCGAGCGCAAGCACTTCCATCCCTGGCTGAAGTACGGGCGATGGACGCGCAAGGGGAACGTGGGGTATCTCTGGTGCCGACACTGGCGTGGCAGGGAACTGGTCATCGTTGACGAGAAGACCAGGGTGAAGCGGATCAGCTTCCTCAAGACGGGGAAGCCGGTCAAGTTCACGTGGGAGCCGGGGAAGTTGGTGCTGAAGGGGTTGCCGGAGAAGGACCCGGACAGGATTGCACACACGACGGTGTTCAAGATCGAGTTTGCCGGGGTACCGAGGCGGATGTCGGACCACGGGTATCCCCTGGTGTGGTGCGGGCGGTAGGAGAGGGATCGGGGACTCGAGCGGATGCGCCTTGGTTCCGAGGAACTCGTAACTACGGCGCCGCAAGTTGGCGACTGGTGACTGTGGAGGTTGCGGCTCGAAACTCCAGAGTCGAACGTAGAAAGCAAAAGATCCGAAGTTAGGGCCAGGTCAGAGAAAGGGTCCAGAATGGTGAGGAATGAGGCGTCGAGGGAACAGCTTGATCGGCGGCGTCGGATGAAGTGGTGGCACGAGGCGCGGTTCGGGATGTTCGTGCATTACGGGCTGTATGCGCTCCAGGGCCGGGGGGAATGCGCGATGTACTGGGAGAAGATCCCGGTGAAGGAGTATGAGAAGCTGGCCCGCCGGTTCAAGACGCGTCCAGGGGCCACAAGGGAATGGGCGAGCCTGGCGAAGAAGGCGGGGATGAAGTACATGGTGCTGACGGCCAAGCACGACGACGGTTACTGCCTGTGGGACACAGAGCAGAGGGAGTTCAACTCGGTCCGGTCGGGGCCGAAGAGGGACCTGGTGAGGGAGTACGTGGAGGCGTGCCGGGAGTTCGGGCTGCGGGTGGGGATCTACTTCAATCTGAACGACTGGCGGCACCCGGACTGCGTGCGGGCACTCAAGAACCTGCGGGCACGCAGACGGTATCTCGACTTCGTGCAGGGGTGCGTGCGGGAACTGATGACGAACTACGGGAAGATCGACATCCTGTGGTATGACTTCCCCGCCGCGCTGGAGACGCCTGAGCAGTGGGAGAGCCGGAAGATGAACGCCATGGTGAGGAAGCTCCAGCCGGACATCATCATCAACGATCGCTCGAAGCTCCCGGAGGACTTCGGGACGCCGGAGGGGCACATCACGGCGCAGGACCGTGCGTGGGAATCCTGCATGACGTTCACGGGGCAGGGCATCTGGGGATGGCGGTGGGAGCCGGAGGAGGACTGGGCCAGCACGCGGGACATCATCGAGATGCTGAGACAGACGACGGCGGAGGGAGGGAACCTGCTGCTCAACATGGGGCCGTTGCCGGACGGGTCGGTGCCCCAGGTCTACGAAGAACGTCTGCTCCAGGTAGGAAAATGGCTGAAGGGAAACGAGGAGGCGGTGTACGGGCAGTTCGACCGGGTGGGTCACGACAACTTCCATCCGTGGATACCTTACGGGAAGTGGACGTTGAAGGGGAAGGTTGCCTATTTCTGGTGCCGACACTGGCCGGGAAAGCGACTGGTGCTGGTGGATGTGAAGACGCCGGTGAAGCGGGCCAGCTTCCTGAAGACGGGGAAGGCGGTGAAGTTCCGCCTGGACCCGAAGGAGGGAACGCTGGCGCTCGTAGGGCTCCCGGAGAAGGACCCGGACAGGATTGCGCACACGACGGTGTTCAAGGTGGAGTTCCAGAGGGTGCCGAGGCGGAAGCCGGAGAACTGGTATGCGCTGGTGTGGTGCGGGCTGCCTCACTCCAGAGCAGTGCGATAGCGCAGGTAGATGCAGAGCAACTCCCGTGGTGCGCTCAGGTACGCCCATGGTGCGACCTTGGAGCCGGACCCCTCGTGCCATGTCTCCAGTGGCACTTCGAAGATGGCGGCTGATGCCCGGGAGCGGCCGAGCAATGCGACAGTGCGGGCGATCAGTTCCACGTCGAAGAGCCAGCGGGAGATGAACGGCTCCGCGAAGATCTTCCGCGCCAAGTTCGCCTCGAAGAGTTTGGCGCCGCACTGCGTGTCATAGATAGGAAGGCGCAGCGCCAGGCTTGCGGCTGTGGCGAATGCCCTGCCCAGGTAGTGCCGCCAGGGATGCCGCTCAATCGTAGCTCCCATCCGGCGGATCCGCGAGCCGCACAGGAGCCGCACCTGCGGTCTGAGCTCGGCGGCTTCCAGGAACCGCGGTATCTCACCCAGCGGAGTCGACAGGTCGGCGTCCCAGTAGCCGACGAATGCACAGTCCGTGGCCCCGCACAGGTGACGGATACCCGCACGGACGGCCTCGGCCTTGCCGTAGTTGTGGCCCAGTGCCATGACGCTATGCCGTCCGGGCAGGCTGCCCACCGTCTCCCGAATCACGCGTTCCGTGTCGTCCGCGCTGCCGTCGTCGACGAAGCAGAAACTCACCTGCGGCCAACGCGCTGCGAAGCGCGCGTAGTCCTGCGCGGGGAGCCGCTCGGCCTCGTTGTAGCATGGGACTACGATGCCTGTTTTCGGCAGATCGCGTAGCATGAGAGCCCCGGAAGGGTAACGCCGCACCGACGAGCGATGCGACACAAGTGGAAATCGGCGAAAAGGACCGCGCGCAGGAGACCGGTCAGCATCGGTCCCCCGCGCCAGCGGCCCACACCTCCTGACGTGCCGCCGGTGCTGGGCCTTATCCTTTGCCAGAGCACGGACATAAGCCGGGGCAGAACCAACGTCGCAAAGAAGAAGCCGTCTTCGACCGCCTCAAGACGGGCCGTAGCGACGACCTGGCGCAGATTGCCCATGTCGTAGCGCCGATAGTGGCCCAGTGACCGGTCGTGCGCACCGAAGAGAAAGCCAAAAGCCGGAACGGTGATTAGCACTGTCGCCCCCGCTGCCAGGGGAAGGTGCTCCGTCAAGTCCTTCAGAAACCCCGCGTCGGACTTAACGTGCTCGAGCACGTCGAGCAATAGCATCAGCCCTATTGAGCCAGGCGCCAGCGCTGTCTCCTCCACGCTGGGGTGAAGCGATAGGTTCGGGAGAGCGATGTGGCGCGCCAGTTCCTCAGCCTTAGACGGTGTGAAGGCCTGGTCCACAGCCACGAATCGTGATGCGGGGTAATCCTCCGCTAGCGCGGCAGCCACGAACGCGTCACCGCACCCCACGTCGAGGACCACCGTCCCTGGCGAGGCCAGCTCTGAGACTTGGTCGCGCAAGATAGCTCGTACGGCAGCAAGTCGCGCCAGCTCCCAGGGGTGGCGGCTTAGCAGTCGGCCGTCTTGGAGCTTTGCTTCCTTGACGTCCATCGGCTACGCCTCCTGGGGAACACCGCAACACACCGAGGCTATCTTACCACAAGCCCTCAGCTCTCCACGCCACCCAATGCACTGGACGGTCGCATGTTCAGCCTCTCAGCAACAAGACGCGTGATGCCTGGGAGCCCAAGTAGCATCAGGCCGGCCACGATGAGCCCGAGGCCAAGCCGCCAGCCCTCAGGCACGATCGTCAGGGTGACGCGCCCGGATTCGTCCGGCCGGACAACGAACGGCTCCGTCAACTCCGTCACACGCATCTGGCCGAAGAGGTCCCGGCCGTTCACGCGCCAGTAGCTCCCGGGCGCGAGATTCAGCCGCAAGGGCGCATTCACCCGCTCAAAAACCAGTCGGTTCGGAGACCAGTATGCCGGCTGTACCTGTGTTCCGTCGGCCACCGCCTCGCCGCGATAGCCCTCATCGCTGACGGCCAGGATCTCGATCGCCCGTCGACGGTCGTAGCCCAGCAGGGGCTCGTAGCCCTCGACGACACCCACGTTGGCGCGCGTGGCACGGTACATCCAGTTGACGTTGCCGACGCCGCTCGGCCGGACGTGATAGAAGTAGCCGGGTTCCGCAGGAAGTGCCACGCTCGGGGTGCCGCTTTGCGCCGGGAATGCAACTGATATGATGGTTGCGCTCACACGGGTGACTTCGAGGGCCGCTAGCGCGCAGAACGCGACTGCCGCCAGACGCATCCACCGCTTGCTCATGCGCGACCACAGGGCCTCCGCGCCGACCGCCGCCCCCATCCCGATGAATAGCAGCGCCACGAGACGCCATCGCGTCAGCACCCGAATTGCGCCGAGGAACGGCAGAAAGCCCAGCCAACGAAAAGGGTTCCCCGGGAAGGTCGCGCTGTACGCGCTCAGCAGGCAGAGCAGCGCCCCGCAATGCCAGTAGCGGATCCCGCGCGCGAACGAGAAGCCGAACAGGACTGCTACCGGCACGCCAACGTAGCAGCCGTACTCCCACCAGAAGTGCTGTGGGCCTGAGCGCCAGTAATGGATGTCTGCGATCGGCGTGAGGAATGCCTTCGCCGTGTGCCGGCCGAGCACCGCGATCTCCTCGCCCGATGTGCCGGCGTACTGGCTCACGTATACCATGGACATGGCGAGCCGGAAACCCGCAACGACAAGGAAAACACCGAGGGCCATCGCTATACGTCTCGCCACGGCCAGTCGCTTCTCCCTCGTACGGATAAGGACGCAAAAGCCAGCGATGGCCGCCACTAAGGCGTTGAACACTGTCGTGTAACCCACGCCCTCCAGGACCATCAAGCCCATGAGCAGTCCGAACAGCCAGGCGTACCGGTCGCCATCCGGCAGACGAAGCGCCAGCAGAAGCAACCAGGGCAAATAGAAGGACGTTAACAGGATGAAGTGGCCGACTGCCCAGTGCATGGCAAAGCCGCCTCCCGCAACGTAGATCAGCGCGCCGAGCAGAGCGAAGGGGGCCGTAATGTAGCGCCGCAGAAGCCTGCGCATGCCCTCGAAACCGAACAGCACATGCACCCCTAGCGACAGCTTCAGGCCGAACACAGTCCCGAACAGGAGCACGAAAAGGGTGTTGATAGAGAAGACACCGACTTGGGGGTTGGCGAAGAGCGGGACGCCCCCGCAACTCCAGATGTTCCACCACGGGAACTGCCCGTAGTGGACGATGCTGATCCGGACGGCCTCATAGACGTGGAAGAAGTAGCTCCAGTCGTGGCCACCGAGGCTGCTCGGCCGGTGGAACACCTGCCAGCCCAGCGCCGTCAGACCCACAGCCGCTGTGAGGAGAAACACACCGGTGCATATGCGGAGTTCGCCAGATGCCTCGTCCGGCAAGGTTGAGTATTCAGAGGTAGTCTTCATCTGAGAGCCAGACAGGGGTTCCCGGGGCCTTATTCGCTTCCAATGTCATCTTGCCCGGAATAGGCTTCCATGATACGTCCTCGGTGGCGCCCGAAGCAACACCTTGGACCCGCAGACGCGGGGCGCTGGGAGTTTCATCCAGAGTTGCCCCCAATGTTTCCACCGAATGCACCCGCGCGTGGATAGCCGAAGTGGGCGATCGCCCGTTGCTTGACTACCTTGGCCGACGGACATATCATCTCCGTCCCGGGACGGAGATCTCTCCATAGAAGGCCGAGGAGACGAACATGGCTCCTTACAAGGGAAGATGGCATGGGAAGGGCCGGTACTTCGGGCTGCACTATGACCTGCACGCCAATGAGCGCGACACGGAACTCGGGCTGCGGGCCACGCCGAAACAACTGGTCCCGATGCTGAAGCTGATGGGATGCCAGTTCGTGCAGACCGACTGCAAGGGGCATCCGGGATACACGAGCTGGTTCAGCAAGACGCCGACCGCATCGGTCAGCCCGGGGGTCAAGAAGGACGCCTTGAAGGGCTGGCGCGCGGCCACCAGGAAGCTCGGACTGCCCCTGCACTGCCACTACTCCGGCATCCGGGATGCAGCCGCGGGAGCCAAGTACGGACACTGGTGCATCGTGGGGAACGACGGTGGACCGGCGGGCGGCGGCCGGTGGTCCAGGAGTGCGCCGACGACCGACGAAAGGATGTGCCCTCGGGGACCATATCTGGACGAGCTGATGATCCCCCAGATGCTCGAACTCATTGACGACTACGGCGTGGACGGCTTCTGGGTGGACGGCGAGATCTGGGCCGTGGAGCCCTGCTACTGCGCGCTGTGTCGACGGGCCTTCGAAGAGGCCACGGGCATCAAGGAACCGCCCACCGAGACGGACGACCCCGACTGGCTGACCTGGCTCGACTTCACCCGCGAGAGCTTCGAGGAGTACGTCACCCGCTACTGCGATGTGGTCCATGCGCACAAGCCGGGCGTGCTGGTCTGCTCGAACTGGCTCCAGACCTTTCGGAATCCCGGCGAGCCCAAAGTGCCCACCGACTGGATCAGCGGGGATAACTCGGCGGTGTTCGGCCTGGACAGCGCTCGCTTCCAGTCGCGCTTCATCTCCACGCGGGGCAAGCCGTGGGACCTGATGACGTGGGCTTTCTACACGTCGGGGGAGATGGGCACCCGCAGGGCCCCCTCGACCTTCAAGCCGGTCCAGATGATCCAACAGGAAGCGGCCGTCGCCCTGTCTTTCGGCGGCGTGTATCAGGTATACGAGAGTTCGGGCGGCCTGCGCGACGGCCAGCTTATCCCGTGGCGGATGAAGCGCCTGCGGGAGGTCGGCCGGTTCGTCAAGGCCCGCCGCGCCCTCTGCCAGGGGTCCGAGACCATCCCCCAGGCCGTGGTCCTGCACTCCGAGCATCATATCCGCAGCCAGCGGATAAAGGACCTGTGGGATGTGGATACCAGCCCGGTGGTAGGGGCGATGCACGGCCTGCTGGAGAACCACTACGGCGTGGACATCATGGATGAGTGGGCGCTGAAGCCCCGGCTGGGCGAGTTCCCCCTGGTGGTGGCGCCGGAGCAGGACAACATGTCCGACGCGATGGTGGATGCGCTCAAGCGTTACGTCAAGGACGGAGGAAGGCTTCTGGTTTCGGGGGCCGCGGCGCTCGAACGGTTCGGCGGACGGTTCCTCGGGGTCAGCGGCGGCACGGTCCAGCAGGACGTCGTGTACCACGTGCCCGCCGCCGACGGCTCGGTGCCGGTCTTCAGCGAGCAGTGGCGACTGGTCAAGCCGACGGTGGCAAGGGCCTTCGGACGACTGGGCACCAAGCCGTTGCTGGACAAGCGGCTCCTTGCCCACCCGGCCGCGACGATCAACAAGGCCGGCAAGGGGGTCGTCGCCTACGTGCCCTTCAACGTGTTCCGCTTCTTCGACAGGCACCACTATCCCCTGGTCCGGACATTCGTGGGTCAACTGGCACGCGCGCTGGCGGGCAAGCAGGCCATCCATGTGGAAGCGCCTGTCTGCGTGGACGTGGTGCTGCGCAAGAAGGGCGGCAAGTCCATAATCCACCTGATCAACCGCGCCTCGGGCATTCCGAACAAGCCGAACGACGGCACGGTGGACGAGATCCCACCGGTCGGCCCCGTGAGGGTTGAAATGAAGGTGGCACGGAAGCCGCCGAAGCCAGCCCTGGCTTTCGAGAATGGAGCGTTTGAATGGAAGTACCTCGCCGGCAGGCGGGGCGGCAGGCTCGTCGCGACCGTAGCGCAGGTGCACATCCACTGCGCCGTCGTCGTCGAATGGGCACCGGTAAAGTGACGGCGACCGTGCCCTTGAGCTTGCGGCCCCCGTCCATGCGCAATCGCACTACTCACGGAAGGAGTCCAGCATGATCCGCATCGCCATCGTCGGCACCGGAGGCATGGCCAACACCCATGCGCGGGCCTTTGCCGCAATCCGCGGCTGCAAGGTGGTCGCCGCCTGCGACGTCATCCCGGAGCGTGCCGAGGAGTTCGCCAAGCGGCACGACGTTCCGGCCGTCCACACCGACTTCGACCGGCTGCTGGCCGAAGTTGACGTTGATGCCGTGAGCAACGTCACTCCGGACGCCGTCCATGCCCCGGTCTCACTCAGAGCCATCGCGGAAGGCAAGCACGTGCTGTGCGAGAAGCCGCTGGCCACCAACTATGCCGACGCGGCAGCGATGGCAAAGGCGGCGAAGCGCAAGCGCGTCATCAACATGGTGAACCTCTCCTATCGCAACAGCGCCGCCATCCATCGCGCACATGACCTGATCAGCCGCGGGGAGATCGGCCGCGTTATGCACTTCGAGGCGAGCTACCTGCAGAGCTGGTTGACCTCGCGACACTGGGGCGACTGGCGGAGAGCGCCCGCATGGCTTTGGCGGCTCTCGACAGCGCACGGCAGCAAGGGCGTGCTGGGCGACATCGGCGTCCACATCCTCGACTTCGCGTCGTACGCGGCCGGCGACGTGAAGGCCGTGAACTGCCGCCTGAAGACTTTCCCGAAAGTGAAGGGCAATCGGCTGGGCGACTACGTGCTTGATGCCAACGATTCGGCCGTCATTACGGTCGAATTGGCTGGAGGTGCCATAGGCACCGTGCACACGACGCGTTGGGCGACGGGACACGCCAACTCCCTGCTGCTGCGCATCCACGGGGACAGAGGGGCGATTGTGGTTGACCTCGACAAGTCCTACCGGGAACTCCGCATCTGCCGTGGCCGGAACGTGGACAAGAACGTGTGGAAGACCATCAGGTGCGGCCCCACGCCCACCATCTACCAGCGCTTCATCAGAAGCATCCGCACGGGGAAGAACGACCAGCCCGACTTCGCTCGGGGCGCGGCCGTCCAGAAGGTCCTCGACGCATGCTTCCAGTCCGATGCCGAGGGCAGAACCATCAGCATTTGACGCGCTGCTGCGGACAGAATGCATGGGCGAGTCCCTGAGCTTGTATGTGCACATCACTTCCCTCTTTTCCTCGCGAGGATCACGATGATGGCGGCGGTCAAGGAAGGAAACGGCATGGTGCTCATCCCCGCCGGAGAGGTCGTCGTCGGCACGACGCCCGAGGCGCGCGCTGAGTTGGCTGAGCGTTTCGCGTGTCACCCGACGTGGCTCAACGACGACCTTCCCCGCGAGCGCGTCAAGCTCGACGCCTTCTGGATGGACAGGAGCCCCGTCACCAACGCGCAGTACCTCGCCTTCTGCCAGGCAGCGGGGCGCAGCGGGCCGGCGTGGTGGCGCGACGCCCTGAGCTTCCCCGTCGAGTACGCCGACCACCCGGTGGTGGGCGTGAGCGGCCTGGACGCCCGCGCCTACGCCGAATGGGCGGGCAAGCGCCTCCCGACGGCGGAAGAATGGGAGGCCGCCCTCGGCGGCAGTGGGACCGTCTTCCCGTGGGGCGACGCCTGGCCGGGGCCGTTGAAGCTCGCGCGCATTGAGCGCCCCTCATGGGCGCTGCCGGCAACGCGCCCCGTCGGCACCGAGGAGTGCGGGAGCGCGCCGAGCGGGATGAGGGACTTCGCGGGGCAATGCCTGGAGTGGGCCGGCAGCTTTGCCCCCCACCACACCATCCAGTTCCAGCTCCTGAAGGGCGCGAGCTGGTTCCACGAGGACCCCGTGAACTTCCGCACGGCATCGGGCTGTTACGCCTTCGAGCAGTGGAGTTCCGCGCTCACGGGTTTCCGGTGCGCCCTCGACGCGAAAAGCTCTCCGCCGCAGGTGGGCTCCGCCCTGCCGGACGCCCCGCCGCCGGCCGAGAGGCTCCGCGCGGCAGCCGCGGAGGTCCCGCCCACCGGCCCGGTCACCATCGAGGTCAACAGCAGCACCTGGCGCTCGCTCACCATCAACGCCCCCGCGCTCGGCGCCCCGACGATGAAGCTCACCGCGCCCGAGGGGATTCACTGGAACGGCCAGGGGGCGCTCACTTGGAACAGCAGGGCCGAGATCACCTGGACCGAGTCCTCGCCTGCCCGGGCCGCCTACACCATGCCGTTCCCGGAGTTCGTCCTGCACGCCGAGTTCATCGCCGGCGACGACACCGTGGAGCAGCGCTTCACCGCGGTGAACGGCACGGACAAGCCGGCCACGTTTCGCACCAGCTCGTGCTTCAACCTCCAGGCCCATCCCCTGTTCTACGATTGCGAACAGCTCCGCACCCAGGTGCTGGACGCCGAAGGCAAGCTGGTCCCGATGCGGCGCTTCTCGCGCAGGGGCGACTGCGTGCGCTGGATCACGGGGATGGACCCCGCGGAGCTGGGGGCGGATTTGCGTTGGGCACTGCTGGCCGTCCCGTCGCGGGACGGCGGCGCCGTCATCGCCACCGGCCGGGCCGGGGAGGGGCACGCCTTCTCCGCGGTGACGAACAGTCTCTTCACCTGCCTCCACACGGACAACATCGTGGAGGTTCCCGCGAAGGGCCGGACGACGACGCGGCAGATCTTCTACTTCCTGAAGGGCGACCCGGCGGCGCTGCTCAAGCGTTTCCGCGACGACTTCGGGCTATGACGACGTCAGGCCACCCCGTCCGTCTTCTTCTCCGGCTCTCGTTGCCCCAGTTCACCCGGATGCGCGTCGATTGTCAAGGCCAGCGCGGCGGACGGAATCGGGCGCGGAGATGCCGGGCGTCGAAGCAGCAGGCGGTAACGAGCCATTTGCTTTGATGGTAACTGTTGAGGAGGTGTTGCTTTAGCAGAGACAGTAGAATGTTCTTACCCCGGATTCGGGTCGTCTCAGGGACCCAGGAGGGCTTCTGTGATTGGCCGGTCGCCATTTCACCCCAGAGTCTTTTCTCGCTCGGCAAGTACTGGCCTGCCGGCCTGTGTATAAGCCCGCCGCGTGCGGGCGCCATCT
>DAOVRD010000144.1 GCA_030628375.1 Planctomycetota bacterium | reverse complement strand
TTGTGGATATCCCGGCTGAGGTCATAGACGAGGTCGAACAGGAACGGGCCGAACTGGCGGCTACTATGGCTGCTAGGAAGGAGAAAAGGGCGAGGGTTGCTGAGGAGAAGGCCAAACGCCGAACGCAGGAACGGCAGGAACAGAAGGAGAGGGCGGAAAGGAAGAAAGGTATGCGCCTTCAGCGCCTGGAAGAGGTCAACGAAAGAAGAAGAAAGGCAGCGGAAGACCAACTGGAAAAGGTGGCTCCTAGAGAACTCGATCTCCAGAAGGTTGGGGTCTGGGTCGGTGGGGCCGGCCTGGCGTTGCTGGCCCTGTCTCCCTTACTCAACTGTATCAAGCTCGGCCCCCTCGGCATCTCAGGCATTACCGTCTGGCAGGGGAAGGTCGTGCTTGGTTTTACCGTGGCCGTTGCTGCGGCATACCTTGCTTGTCTCCTCACTCAGAGGCATGTCATTCCGGTCCTCTTGGGTGTTCAAGCCTGGGGCACTATTGCCGTCTTGTACACGGGGGGCTGGATATGGAGAATCCGTTCGCTGGTTGGCGACTTGATGGATGACACTTCGGAGGTCGAGGGCGAGGCGATAGGTGAGAACATCGGCTTGTTGTTTGCCGCTGCCATAGCCCCTGGCATGGGCCTTTATGTTGGGTTCATTGGCGGCGCGCTGATAGCCGGAGCCGTCGGATATCTGCTTGTGCGCCAACTGCTACAAATCGAGAGGGTCCAGTATTACTATATCAGTCAAAGCATCTCGTGTGCCCTCGGGATACTCCTTGCGTTGTTTGTGGGGTTTGAGCGCCCAACCGAATCTCATACCGAACCGGACGCCGTGCAGCCGCCCCTTAAACTCGAAGCGCCGGCTGAGGAGGTAGCTTCACCCCCTCTGGCCGAGGCTAAGACAGAGGTCTTTGAGGATATCGCTCTGACACCGCAGACGGGCGGGTTCCGGGGTGTCCCTTGGGGAGCGACTATGGCCCAGGTCAAACGCACAGAGAAGGCCGCGGTACACTCTTCCGATTCTATCCTGGTGTGCCCATGTAAACTTGCGGAGCTGGACGCCTATGCGGGATATGTCTTCGTCGATGACAAATTTGTCCGGGGGACATACATTGTCACGGAACAGCACGCGAATCTTACACTGTATGTGAACGATTACGCGAACCTCAAGAACATTGTCCAGAAAAAGTATGGCAACCCGACCGAGGACGGAACGATCTGGCGGGATGACCTTTACAAAGACGATCCTGGGAGATGGGGAATGGCCATCGCCACAGGCCGCATGAGTATGTTGACGGAGTGGGAACTGCCCCACACTCAGATTAGTCTGATGCTTTACGGCGACAATTATGAGATTCACCTCAGCCTCTCATATATCAGCAAGCAATACGGTCACCTGGAGGACGAGCAGAAGACCCAGCGGCACCTGGACGCCCTGTGATGATTCCATGTATACGTGCACGCACGTGCGCGCAGACAACAGTAGACGAGTTTGACTTACCCCCCCCCAATAGGCGCCGCGGTTGGCCCTGGTGCGAAAGCGAACGGCAGCGGCCGATCGTGCCATCGGGAGCGACCGGCGTTCCGGGCCGAACCGTTCTCTCCTGGTCTCCTGTTCACCTGCTCGCCTGCTCTGCCCCCCGGGAAGGGGGCTGGTACCCCCTCGGGGAATCGAACCCCGGACTCACGGATTAAGAATCCGTTGCTCTGCCTAACTGAGCTAAGGGGGCATGGGGCGCTGCTCGGACTGCGCAGCGCTTGATAGATATAGTCCAACGCTTCGGCGATGTCAAGCAGAGCGCCCCGCTCGGCTCGCTGCTTGAAGTCGCGGGTGCCGTCTGATATGGTCAACGGGTTGTGGTAGGCGGCGCGCCTCTCGCTTCGCAAGGTGGGGGGTTGTGCGCCGCCACGTTTCATCCGAGGCCGGCCGTTGGGCCGTCGGTATCTCAGTCCGACCGTCCTTCCATTATGCTAGAACACATCAGAAACTTCTGCGTGATCGCCCACATAGACCACGGCAAGTCCACGCTGGCGGATCGGTTCCTGCAGCTCACCCATTGTGTGTCGGAACGCGAGTTCCATGACCTGATGCTGGACGATATGGAGCTGGAGCGCGAGCGCGGCATCACCATCAAGGCCAGCTGCGCGACCATGCACTACGAGACGGGCGGGCAGCCGTACGACCTGAACCTGATAGACACGCCGGGCCACGTGGACTTCAGCTATGAGGTGGCCAGGAGCCTGCGGGCGTGCGAGGGAGCCGTGCTCCTGGTAGACGCCAACCAGGGCATAGAAGCGCAGACTGTCGCGAACTTCGAACAGGCCCGCGCCGAAGGGCTGATGATCGTTCCGGCGGTGACGAAGATAGACCTGCCCGATTCCCGTCCGCTGGAAACGATGGCGGAGATGGAGCAGACTCTGGGCCTTGACCCCGACGGCATCCTGGCAGTGAGCGGGAAGACGGGCGAGGGGGTGGACCGGCTGCTGGAGGCCATCGTGGCCCGCGTGCCGCCGCCGCAGGGGGACCCGGAGGGTCCGCTTCGCGCGCTGGTCTTCGACTCCTTCTACGACGAATACCGCGGGGTGGTGGTCTATGTCCGCGTGGTGGATGGGCGCGTGGAAGAGGGGCAAAGGGTGACGATGCTGGGTTCGGGCCGCTCGTACGAGGTGGCGGAACTGGGGATGTTCCGGCCTGCGATGACGCGGCAGCCCTCGCTGGCGTGTGGCGAGGTGGGCTATCTGATCGCGGGCATCAAGAACATCCGCGATGTCCGGATTGGTGACACGATCACGCTGACGGATCATCCGGCCCCTCGACCTCTGCCGGGCTACAGGGAGCCGAAGCCGATGGTCTACTGCGGGCTTTTTCCGCAGGACAACAAGGACCTGCCTGCGCTGCGCACCGGGCTGGGCAAACTGTCGCTCAACGACTCTTCCTTCGTCTACGAGGCGGAGACGTCGGACGCGCTGGGATTCGGTTTCCGGTGCGGCTTCCTTGGGCTCTTGCACATGGAGATCATCCAGGAGCGGCTGGAGCGCGAGAACAACATCCCCATCATCCAGACCGCGCCGAACGTCACCTACGAGGCGGTCACGAGGAGCGGCGACGTCCTGACCGTTGACCGGCCCGCCCGGATGCCGCCGCTGGCAGAGCTGGCTGAAGTGCGCGAGCCGTGGGTCGGGCTGAGCATAATCGTGCCGGTCCAGTACATCGGCAATGTCATGAAGCTGATTGAGAGGCGCCGGGGCGTGCACCAGAAGACGGAGTTCTTCAGCGATCAACGCGTTATGATCGCCCACGAGATGCCGCTGGCCGAGGTGATCTGCGATTTCTTCGACAAGCTCAAGTCGGTCACTCGCGGGTACGGCACGATGGACTACGACCTGATCGGCTATCGGTCCGGCGACCTGGTAAAGGTGGACATACTGATCAACGCGAACCCGGTGGACGCCCTCTCCTTCATTTGCCACCGCAGCGAGGCCCAGGGGCGCGGGCGCAGGATCGTTCAGCTTCTGCGCAAGAGGATCGAGCGCCACCTGTTCGCCGTGCCCATCCAGGCGGTGGTGGGAAGCCAGGTGCTGGCCCGCGAGACCATCAGCCCCCTGCGCAAGGACGTGACGGCCAAGTGCTACGGCGGCGACGTGACACGGAAGAGAAAACTGCGCGAGAAGCAGAAGGCGGGCAAGAAGAGAATGAAGGCTGTGGGCAGCGTCTACATCCCTCAAGAGGCGTTCCTTGCCGTGCTGGAAGGCGAAGAGTCGTGAGGGCGCTGCCGGTTGCGCGGCGCCGATAGGAGAACGTGCCCTTTGGCTGAAGACGAACATCCTGACAAGGGAGCGCCGGCCGCGGCGGGGCATTCGGGGGCCGCGCCCGTGCAGGTGATTCGACCCCGCCCACGGACGCCGTTGCGCGACAACCTGGAGTGGATTGTTATTGTCGTCCTGTTCGTGCTCGTGGTGCGGCAGATGGTGGTCGAGGCGTTCCGCATCCGCCATGGCAGCATGGCGCCGGTTCTCCTTGGCGTGCACAAGGAGGTCAGGTGCCCCAACTGCGGCTGGGTCATTGAGGTGGGCAAGGACAAGGACAGGGTCGGTAGGGACGGCGAGGTGGAATGCTCCAACTGCCGGTACCACTGGGGAGGCGCATCGCGGTACGACGAGCGGGACCGACCGATCCTGTTCAAGGGCCCGGAACCGCTGGAATGGCTATGGAACTCCGCCCAGTCTTCGGACGGGGAGCGCCTGACGAAGGTGGGGGCCGCGAACCGTGTCTACCGGGGGCCAAGCCGCATATTCGTCAACAAGTTCATCTACCAGCTCAGGAAACCACGCCGCTGGGAGGTGGTCGTGTTCCTCTACCCGCTCTACTCGGTTCGGTGCAAGCTGTGCCACTGGCAGAGCCAGGTTGAGTCACTTGAGGACGCGATATGTCCGGACTGCGGCTCCACT
Source organism: Planctomycetota bacterium (assembly GCA_030628375.1). Classification (GTDB taxonomy): domain Bacteria; phylum Planctomycetota; class Brocadiia; order SM23-32; family SM23-32; genus DAOVRD01. The sequence continues at coordinate 5,545 of DAOVRD010000144.1, read as the reverse complement.
GAGTTCGAGGTCAGCAGCAAGAACTTCATCAAGAGAGTGGTCGGCCTGCCGGGAGAGACCGTGTCCTTGGAGGATGGCGACGTCTACGTCAACGGGCGCATCTCCCGCAAGCCGATGAACGTGCAGAAAGAGCTCTGGTTCCATGTCTTCGATTCCCGGTTCATGCCCCGGCAGGAGGTGAAGCCCACCTGGGACCTGTCCGACAGACCGCAGAGGTGGACGCGTGCGCCTGAGGGAGGCGCTCTGCTGGTTGACGCGCGGGGCCCCGGGCCGCCTGTGACGGCCGCTTTCGGACGGCGGTTTGTCGATTTCTATGCTTACGACGGACTCAGCCGTGAGGTGGCGCCGTACGCGCCCGGTGCTGCCGGCCGGCACGAGGTGGGCGACTGCCGCATCCGCGCCAAGGTGCGCGTGCTCGAACACGACGGCCCGGGAAGCGAAGTCATCCTTGCCATAGAGGACGCCGGGCATCAGTTCGCCTTCTGCGTGGGAGTTGGCCCCGAGGGGCAAGCCGTGCTCAAAGACAATGGCGCCGTTGTGGCCGCGCGAGAGGTGAAGGGGCTGGCAGAGGGGGAGTCGGCCTGGCTGGTCCTTGAGAACTACGACGATCGGGTCGTCTGTAGGCTGGGCGACAAAGAGGTGATCGTGTACGATTACGGGGGGCGTCCGACCCACAACCGGGCCGTGCGCTTTGGCGCTCGAGGCGCGCAGGTGCTCTGGCAGAGGATTATCATCGAGCGTGACATCTTCTACATCAACGTCCGCGGCGACTATCCGGACGGGTCGGTCTACAAGCTCGAAGATGGCGAGTACTTCGTCCTGGGGGACAACAGTCCGGCCAGCAGCGATAGCCGTCGCTGGGAGCGGCCCGGCGTGCCGGAAGAGAACATCATCGGCAGGGCGTTCTTCGTGTTCTGGCCTATCCATCACATGAAGTGGCTGGCGGGCGGCGCGGTGCAGCCGAAGGCGGGAGAATAGGTCCTGTCAGGCACTGCGGTGCGGCGGGCGTCGGCGATTGCGCTGAATCTGTGCTTTTTTTTGCCGGTTCCTTTTGGCAGGTGGGCGGCCGTTAGTTGCGTCTTTGGGGCATGGACTCAGGCGGGAAGCGGGTGTGAGCATCTCTGTCGGGAAAGGCGAAGGTCAGCAGGAGGAGCGCCCTCAAGCCAAACGACGCATCTTTGCTTGATTACGCGGTTCCGATAGGCTATCCTTTGGGGAACTTGAGGGGATGTTCGATGAGCGATGGACTGGCGGGCTCTCAGGCGTTGTTATCTGACAAGGAGCTCGAAAACGTGGATGCCAGGCTGCGCCGCATATTCCTGGGTTCCTTTTTTCTCGACGTGCTGATCGTGTTGCTGCTGGTGGCGCTGATCCCCATCTGGGACCAGTTGCCGGGGGTTCTGCGGGTGGCCTATCCCTCCGTCCTCCTGTGGTCTCTGGCTGTGACGGCCTATGCCTTCCACTCGTACGTTTCCATGCTGCGGGCGATGAGAGACAGCTACCGCCAGAGGGGCTTCATAGATGAGGTCACGGGGGTCTTCAACTACCGCTATCTGGAGCTTCGGCTTGCGGAAGAAGGCGAGCGCACGCGCCGGCACGGCGGGTTCACGGCGGTGCTCTACCTCGACCTGGATAACTTCAAACAGGTGAACGATCGGTTCGGACATCCGATGGGCAACCTGGTGCTGGAGCAGGTCGCCCAGACAATGCTCAGCCAGGCACGGACCTGCGATGTGTTCGGTCGGGTCGGGGGCGACGAGTTCCTGGTTGTGCTTCCCCAGACGGATCGGCGTGAGGCTTACGTCCTGGCCGAAAGGGTCCGGCAGGCCGTAGAGAACTACAGGCTGGACATCGGAAAGGACATGGTCGTGGACTTTCTCCGCGTCAGCGTCGGCATTGCGGCGTATCCGGTCAATGGGGAGACCATGGACAACGTGGTAACGGCTGCCGACAGGGCGGTCTACGAGTCGAAAGAGCAGGGCGGAAACAAGGTCTCCGTGGCCGGCCAGTTCATTAGCGCGGACCCGCTGGGAAGAGGCCTCGTGGAGGAAGTCCGCGGGCAGCAGTCTGCGCAGGCCTAGGGGGCGGATACGGCTCGATGTCAGGGCGGCGCGTCCTGCTTGCACCGCGCCGCTTTTCTTGCTTTCCGGGGCATTCGGCGTCATGGTCAGCACCCTCCTCATTGTGGCCGGCGCGCTTCTTGTCGTGATCGGTGTGGTCGGCATCGCTCGCCGGATCGCCAAGGCCCGCCGAGGACGCAGATCCACTCCCGCCTCCCGAGACGTTTCGTCTCAGTGACGCCCCGCCGCGGAGGGCGCGGGCGGACTCTCCCCGGCCGCTCTACCTGCCGGCCGCGCTCAAGCGTCTTGATCGTCGTGCCTGTCGAACGCGTTCGTCACGAAAATCCGCGCGTATTCTCCGCGCCGGCGGCGGGCGAGGGACGTGCCGGTCGGGGCGCAACTCCTTACCGGACAACGGCTTAATGTCTTTGCGCATTCCGCTCTCGGCCCTCTGGGTCGCAGGCCCTTGCATCTGGATTTCGCGCTTCGTTATGGTGAAGCAATAGCGTCTGCATTGGTTCCATTTTGAGGATAGCGGCGGGCATGAGAAAACTACTGGTTTTGCTCCTTGTTGCGGCGGTGGTCGGGATGGTGATGTCGCGCGGGCGACGTGCGGATAAGGCTCCAGGCGGTGCGGACGGGGGCGTTGCGGTCGCGCTGACGGGTGCCGATCCCTCCGGCGAAACGGTGTCCCTATCGGTGGAAGACGCAACGGGGGATGCGCAGGCGCCGGCGGGGCCGGACGGAGCCCGGCAAGAGACGGCGACCGAGCCGGATGCGTCCGGTTCCACGGCGCCTTCCCTTCTCTCCGCAAGCACGACTGGCAGCAAGACTGCCACTGTGCGAGGCGAACCTGACCCGGTTCAGGCCGCCCTGCACGGGAGGAGACTCGCTGCCGCCGTTGCGAGGGCGGGCTCGTTGGTGGAGGCCGGGAAGTGGCTCGAAGCCCGTGCCATCCTCAGCAGCCTCTACCTGGAGTCGCGGGGCGAGTGGGCCGCGCAGTTGCGCGAACTGCTGGACCAGATCAACAAGGAGCTGGTCTTCAACCCTCGTTGCCTCACAGGCGCGCAGGTCCACGTAGTGCAGCCCGGCGAGAACCTGACCAAGATCGGTAAGAAGTACGGTGTGAACGGGCAGATGATAGCCCGCCTCAACGGTATGGCGGACGACAGGCTGCGCACGCGGCAGAAGCTGAAGGTGCTGACCGGGCGCACCAGCGCCGTGCTCTACAAGGGCGAGTTTCGTCTGGCGCTCCTTCTGGACGGAGTCTACGTGAAGGAATACCCCGTCGGGATCGGGAAGGACGATCTGACTCCGACCGGAGAGCTTACGGTGGACACCAAGTTGGTGCACCCCGACTGGTATCCGCCCGGAGGCATCATCAAGTACGGGGAGGAGGGATACCAGCTTGGCGAACGGTGGATCGGCTTCGCCGACGAGCCGGGGGCCGCCCGCCTGGGAATCCACGGGACCGATGACGAAGGCACCATCGGCACCAAATGCTCCAAAGGCTGCATAAGGCTCAGAAACGAGGACGTGATCGAGCTCTACGATTTCATGCAGACTGGCAGCCGTGTCCGGATCTGGGAGTAGCGGGCCATGTATCGCGAAGGAAAGCTCGAGAGCTACGTTGAGGACGCCGCGTCGAACAAGCCGGCGCCGGGGGGAGGGAGCGTGAGCGGACTGGTCGGCGCCCTGGCCGCGGCAATGAGCGAGATGTCGGCCAACTTCACGGTCGGCAAGAAGAAGTTCGCGGCCGTCCAGGACGCCGTGCGCCAGATGCTCCAGGAGCTGGCGGCCTGCCGGGACGCGCTCCTTGCCCTCATGGACCGCGACGTGGAGGCGTACGGGGCCGTCAACCAGGCATACTCCATGCCCAAAGACACGGGGCCACAGAAGGCGGCCAGGAAGGGGGCCATGGACAGCGCACTGCGCGGCGCGATGGAGGCGCCGTTGCAGGTCATGCGTCAGTGCGCCGGCGTCTCCGCCATCGCGGACAGGCTGGTGGACATCGGCAATCCCAATCTGATCACGGACGTCGGTGTCAGCGCCATCCTCGCGGAAGCGGCCTGCGCCTCCGCCCGGCTCAACGTCGAGATAAACCTGAAGTTCCTTCGGGCGCCCGAGCTGACGGAGAAGACGACCGCCGAGATGAACGGACTGAGCCAGCAAGTGCAGGAGTGCAGAATCAGAGTCGCTGAGAAGGTGGGGGCATACCTGAAAAGCTAGGCGGTCTACTGTGTTCGAGAGCTGGTCTGTCACCAAGAGCAAAGGCGCCTGTGCGCGCTGTGGGCATGAGTTCCCGCCGAATTCCGTCTTCTTCTCCTGTCTCCAGAATCAGCAGGGCGACTTCGTACGGTGCGACTTCTGTCGCGACTGTTGGGACGAGAAAGAAGCCGACTCGTTCTTCTGCTTCTGGCGGAGCCGGCGGGCAGCGCCCGACCAGAAGCAGACGGCGAACACTGACCTGATGCTCGATTTCTTTGAGCGTCTCGACCGGCCCGACAGTGAGAGGAAACGCGCGTTCCGGTTCGTCCTTGCACTGTACCTGACGCGCCGCAAGGAGATGAAGCTGCTGGGTGTTGAGCGCGGCGACGGCGTGGAATCGCTGCTCTTCGAGCGGCGCTCTTCGGGCGACAAGATGCTCGTGGAGAACCCCGACCTCACGGAAGAGCAGATCGAAGAGACCGCCGCTCACCTCGGCCGGCTCCTCAACGCCGACCTCTGAACTCCCCGGGCGGCCGGCGCGGGGAAAATGGGGACTGCTCCCGCGAAGGCGGGATGCCTGTATCCCATTTGTAGTTTATCCTGTACATCCTGTACATCCTGTCAAGGTCGTTGTATTTCCCGTCACAAGCGGCACGTGGTGCATGCGCCCGCCGGGCCCGGCAGAACACTACGCGCTCGAGTTCAGGTCCGACAGTGCTTGAGTCAGCAGGGCCGCCATTCTTTCGGCCTGCAGGTCAATGGCCTTCCTGCCCAGCTCGGGGCTGGCGTGTGTCCTCGGATCGTCTCCGCTCACGGCGACCGGCCAGGTCGCCGGGTCCCGGGGCAGGTTCTCCATCTGCACCAATTCCGGATGCAGCGCCATCATCAATGAGGTCTCGTTCGCCGCCGCATGATCGGTCTGGATTCCCAGCCCGTCCGACTCGTCGTCCCGCCAGCAGATGAAAAGCCGCAGGCCGAACTCCTGGCTCCACTCATCAACGTGCGCGCTGAACGCGCCAGTGGACGGACCGTGCCCGTGCGCCACCACGATGCGGAAGCCGGCCCGCCTGAGTTGCTTCAGCACGGCCCTCAGGAGCTGAACGAACAGCTCGTTGTCCACCCAGTAAGCGCTGCCCCCCAACTGCTGGGGCGGGTCCTTGCGAGAGCCGTGCATGTCCATCCCGAAGAACTCCTGGCCGTTGATCGTCTTCGAACGGTCCGGGCCCAGAAAGAGCATGGGCAGCACGATGCCGCCGACCCGTCGGGCCAGCTCGGCG
>DAOVRD010000096.1 GCA_030628375.1 Planctomycetota bacterium | reverse complement strand
GGGCTTGTCCGTGCCACCCCAACACCCTACGCAGTACCGGGTGCCACGGGCTACGGATAAAGGGTAGGCAGCGAGGTGAAGAGCGGCTGAGTTTGTCGTGCACATCCTGCATATCCTGTACATCCTGTTAAGGCCGTTGTATTGCCGCCCACCGCCACCAGGTCATCCATCTGATCCGCTACGGGACAATTGAATGACCCTGGGTCGGCGCGGGGTTCGTTGCATCCGCCCCGGCCCAGGGCTTAGAATCGCCCGGTGCGTAGGGGCCGCCTGCAATCCGCCAGGGAGGAAGCGCGATGCGCGACGAGAACCGAGCCCGGGAGCCGGCACGCACAGAAGGGCACCATCTGTGGGCAAAAAGGGGCGTCATGGCCGACTTCGACCTGCTGGACGCCTCCCGCCAGAGCATGGAGTTCACACACACGGACGTCTGGCGGGTCTTCCGCATCATGAGCGAGTTCGTCGAGGGATTCGAGGCGCTCTCGGGCATTGGACCGGCGGTGAGCATCTTCGGCAGCGCACGGATGTCGCCGTCGGATCCGTACTACGACCAGGCCCGCAGCACGGCGCGTCTGCTGGCAGAGAACAACATCGCCGTCATCACCGGCGGGGGCGGCGGCATTATGGAAGCGGGCAATCGCGGGGCCAGAGAAGGAGGCGGGGTGTCCGTCGGACTGAACATCGAACTGCCCTTCGAGCAGGAGCCCAACGACTACCTCGACCAGATGCTGGAGTTCCACTACTTCTTCGTGCGCAAGGTGATGTTCTTCAAGTACTCCATCGGCTTCATCCTCTTCCCGGGTGGGTTCGGCACGATGGATGAGATGTTCGAGTCGCTCACGCTCTGTCAGACTCGAAGGAGCGAGAATTTCGGCGTCGTGCTCTTCGGCAGCCAATACTGGGGAGGGCTGCTGGAGTGGATGGAGGGCACCATGCTGGGGCGGGGCTACATCTCGCCGGAGGACACCGGGCTCTTCAAGCTGACTGACCGGCCGGAGGAAGCGCTGGAACACATCCGCCAGCGGCTGCACGCGGTGGCCCAGGGCCGGGAGCAGGGCTGAGGGGGCCGCTCGGTTCTGCCCCTGCCGCGCGGGGGCGGGATGCCGTGCCCGGGGTCTTTCGGGGGCTCATCGGGGGCGCGGCCGAGGGTGATGCGGTTGCGGAAATGGCCCCCTTCTGATATAGTCCACGTTCGCCGTGCGGTGGCAGGTCGTCAATCTGAAGCCATTGCCGTGCCTGCGCAGGGGTGAATTCATCAATCCCGCCAGCCTCTCGAACGCGACAGAGGACCGGCTCTTGGTGATAACAGTTGACGGGCCGGCGGCCGCTGGCAAGAGCACCGTGGCGCGCGCTCTCGCTCGGCGGCTCGGCTTTCGGTACCTGGACACCGGTGCCCTCTACAGGGCGGTCACCTGGAAGGCGCTGGAAGCCGGGGTGGACATGACCGATGCGCGCCAACTGACTGCGGTGGCGCAGCGGGCGCGGATCGAACTGAAGCCCGACAGCCAGGGCCTGCGCGTCCTCTGTGATGGCTGTGACGTCACCCGTGAGATAAGGACGCCCGAAGTCACGCAGAACATCTATCACGTGGCCGACGAGCCGCCCGTGCGGAAGGTGTTGATAGAGCAGCAGCGTCAGTTCTCGCGCCGCCACGACCTGGTGGCCGAGGGCAGGGACCAGGGAACGGAAGTGTTTCCCGACGCGGAAGTGAAGTTCTACCTGGACGCTTCGGTAGAGGAGCGGGCTCGTCGGCGCCTGAGTGATCTGGTCGAAAGCGGAAAGGATGCCTCGCTCGAAGAGGTCACGTGCGAGATAACGGAGCGGGACGCCCGGGATCGTTCGCGCCCGATGGGAGCGTTGCGCAAGGCTTCCGGGGCGGTCGTGCTTGACAGCACGGACATGACGGCTGAGGAGGTCGTGGAACTGATGGTGCGGGAGATCGAAGGCCGCGGCGTCCTGCCGTGCCGCAGCTAGGAACCACTTCGGATAAGCCGGTGGTCGCCAGAACATGGGTTCATAGGGCTTTCTACCACGCTTGCCGGTGCGTGCTGGTGGGCCCGATGATGGCGTGGACGCGCGTGAGGTATTTCAACGCGCCCGATATCCGGCAGGTAGGCGGCGGGCTGTTGATAGCGTCCAACCATCAGAGCTTCTTCGATCCGCCCCTGGTGGGAGTGGGTTTGCCGAAAGCGGTATGTTACCTGGCCCGGCGGGACTTGTTCCGTGTCCCCGGGTTGGGCGCGCTGTTGCGTGCGGTCGGCACCTTCCCGGTCACGCGGGCAGCGGTTGACGTTGCGGCCCTGAAGACGGTGTTGCACCTGCTGCGCAATGGCGAAGCGGTGGTGATATTCCCCGAGGGAACTCGGACGCGTGACGGCTCGTTGGGCCGGTTCAAGTCCGGCGTGGCGGCCATAGCGATTCGGTGTCGGGTGCCGGTTCTGCCGGTATGTATTGAGGGCACCTTCGCCTGCTGGCCCAGGACTCGGGCGCTTCCCCGGCCCGGTCGCGTCGCGGTGGCGTACGGGCCGTTGCTCCATCCGGGCGAGAAGAGCGCCGAAGAGTTGAGCCGGCTGTTGTACGGCGAGGTGGCGAAGCTCCAGGAGTTCTTGCGGGACTACATGGGCTACACGCGGGATTGATCAGCGCGCATAGAGCCGTAAGGCGGAAAGGCGGATGTGAGGCGGCAGCCTGGAGACTGCCGCCAGGGGCGTTTGGTCGGGCTTTGCGTTTCTCTAACTGTGAAGGTGTACGATGGCAAAACGGAATATCCTCGCTGATTATGGGATTGAGAGCGACGAAATCGAGAAGGAAGTCCAGGAGTCCCTGCAAGGGTTGAGCGGCGAGGAACTTGAAAAGAGCCTGGATGAATCGGTCAAGGACTACCACGTCAACACCATCCTGGAGGGCCGCGTCGTCAGCCTCACGTCCGGCGAGGTGATGGTGGACGTCGGATACAAGAGCGAGGGGGCCGTCCCGAGGAACGAATGGGACGACGCCCATGCGGTGGCGGTGGGCGACACCGTCGAGGTGCTGCTTGAGGCGGTGGAGGATGACGCAGGGCTGGTTCAGCTCTCCAAGCGCAAGGCCGATCGCATTCGCAACTGGGAGCGTGTGGTCACCCACTACGACGAGGGCGACATCGTCACCGGGACCGTCATGCGCAAGATCAAGGGAGGGCTGCTGGTGGACATCGGCGTGCCGGTGTTCCTGCCGGCCAGCCAGGTGGACATCCGCCGGCCCGGGGAGATCGCCGATTTCATCGGCACTCGCCTGACCTGCAAGATACTGAAGATAGACGAGCAGCGGCGCAACATCGTTGTGTCCAGGCGCCAGTTGATCGAGGGCCAGCGCCAGATCATGAAGGTCCGCATACTGGAGAAGCTGGAGAAGGGCCAGACGCGGACCGGCAAGGTCAAGAACATCGTTGATTTCGGCGCATTCGTTGACCTGGGCGGCATTGACGGCCTGCTCCACATCACCGACATGAGCTGGGGCCGCATCAGCCATCCCAGCGAGATGGTGGCCATTGACGACCTGATCGAGGTGATGATCCTCAACGTGGACATCGAGAAGGAAAAGGTCGCTCTGGGGCTCAAGCAGAAGACGCCGAGCCCCTGGGACGGCATCGAGGAGAAATACCCCGTCGGATCCGTGGTCGCCGGCGAGGTGGTCAATCTGATGAGTTACGGCGCCTTTGTCAAGATCGAAGAGGGCGTCGAAGGGCTCGTTCACATCAGCGAGATGTCCTGGACGCGGCGCATTAACCATCCCAGCGAAGTGGTCGCCATCGGGGACGTCGTGGACGTGATGGTCCTGGGCATCAACAAGGAAAAGGAAGAGATCAGCCTGGGCATAAAGCAGACCGAGCAGAACCCGTGGGAAATGGTTCAGAAGAACTACCCCTCGGGGACCGAGGTCGTTGGCCGTGTGAGGAACCTGACCAGCTACGGGGCCTTCATCGAGATAGAGGAGGGCATAGACGGACTGCTGCACGTCAGCGACATGTCCTGGACGCGAAAGGTGTCCCACCCTTCCGAAGTGGTCCAGAAGGGCGACACCATCAAGACCGTTGTCCTGGAGGTGGACCCGGAGAAACGGCGTGTGGCCCTCGGACTCAAGCAGCTCGAGGCCGACCCCTGGAAGGAAGACATCCCCAGTCGCTACCGCACCGGCGACATGGTCCGCGGCATCGTGACCAAGCTGACCAGCTTCGGCGCTTTCGTCGAGCTGGAAGACGGGTTGGAGGGGCTGCTCCATATCAGCGAGCTCAGCGAAAAGAAGATACCGTCGCCCGAAGAGGTCGTTGACGTGGGTGACGTGCTGGACGTGCGCATCATTCGCCTGGACGTCCAGGATCGCAAGATAGGCCTCAGCCTGCGGGTCGAGCCTGCGCTTGCCCAGGCAGATCAGGTGCCCAGGATCGTCATCCGCAGCGATGAGCTCGAAGAAGCCGAGCACCCCGAGGAGCTTGTCAAGGAGGCCATGCAGGAAGCGCCTCAGCTTGAGCGCGAGAGGCCGGCTTCCCAGACGGCGTCGGCCGAGGGCGCCGAAAGCACCCTGGACATCCCGGTCGGCGAGGTCGTCCGCGAAGAAGCTCCGGAAGAGAAGGAGGCCGAAGATACGGAGAGGCCCGCCTCGCCGGAAGAGCCGGCGGCCGAACAGACTGCCCGGTCAGAGGAGGAAGCTCCGGCAGGAGAGTCATCGCCTGCCGAACCCGAGGCCCCGTTGGAGGATGAGTCGGCTCCGGACGAGGTCGGCGAGGCGTCCACGGGTCCGGAAGAGCCGGCGGCCGAACAGACTGCCCAGTTAGAGGAGGAAGCTCCGGAAGGAGAGTCATCGCCTGCCGAGCCCGAGGCCCCGTTGGAGGACGAGGTCGGCGAAGCGTCCACGGATCCCGATGAGGACGGCGAGGCTTCCACGGATCTCGATGTGGGAGCATCCCCGGAAGGCGAGGCCACGGAGGAGGCCCCCGGCTCGGACTCCGGTCCGGAGGATTCGGAGTAAGTCTCCCGACCGGCCAGGGGCAGGCGCCTCGACGCAGCCTGGGACAGGCGGAGGGCGAGGCATGCCACTGCGTCGCCCGGCGCTCACTCCTGCGAGACTCACGGCGGGCGTCGGGACTCGCAGATCGTCAGGACCATAGTGCCAGTCTTTGCGAGCCATGCGGCGGCGGACCCACGATTCGGCCATCAACCAGTACCTGCGCGACATCGCGCTCTACCCTCTGCTGACCAGAGAGGATGAGCTGGAGCTGGCCAGGCGCGTCGTGCGCAACGGCGACCGCAAGGCGGCAGAGCAGATGGTGCTGTGCAACCTGCGTCTGGTGGTGGACATCGCGGGCGACTACGCCGGTCGCGGTCTGGACCTGATGGACCTCATAGAAGAAGGGAACCTGGGTCTGCTCCACGCCGTCGGGAAGTTCGATCCCGACCGCGGGTTCCGCTTCGGCACGTATGCCAGTTGGTGGATACGGCGGGCCATCCGGCGGGCGGCCAATTCCAGCGCGCGCACCATCCGGATCCCTGCCTACATGGTTGAAATCCTGGCCCAGGCCAAGCAGGCTCAGTCCGAGTTGCGCGATCGGCTGGGTCGGGAGCCTACCATGGATGAGGTCACCGACTCCCTGGCCCTGGACGGCACCCGTGCGCGGCTCCTCCAGCGGACCCTCGGCACCGAGACCATCAGCATCCACGAGGGGCTGGCCGTCCAGCGGTCCGAGGCGGGCCTGGTTCCCATACTCCCGGGTCCTGACGCCTACGGGCCCGAACGCGTCTTCTTCGACCGAATGCAGCTGCAGACGCTCGCCCACATGCTGGCCACGATTGACGAACGAGAGGCCCGGATACTGTCGCTGCGTTTCGGGCTGGAGCCGGAAGGTCCGAGGACCCTCCGCGAGGTCGGCCGGCAGGTGGGCCTGAGCCGCGAGAGGGTGCGCCAGATCGAGAAGAACGCCCTGCGGAAACTCAAGGAGGCCATGACGGGCGCCGGCTTCGGCTGAGGCCCTCCCGCTATTGACGGCTGCTTGTTGATGCTTGCACGGCAAAAGACACACTTCGTCCTGCCTGGCGGGACGAGTGGAGATCGCGACGGGGTCTTTCTTCTGGCGACGCGAGAGTCAATGACATGGACCCGGCTCTTCAGTCCCGCAGGGACGATAGAATGTAGCCCAGGGCGTGAGCCCTGGGTACTGGATGCAAACAATGCCGAGCCCTGTAAGGGCGGCAGAACGTCTCGCCCCTGGCCACTGCTGTATCGCCCCCTGGGGCTGATGCTGATGCCCCTGGTTTCGGCAGGGGTTAATGGCCTGGACGCTTACAGAAAGGATACGCGGCGATGGCACTGAAGGACTACATCCGCAGCATCCCCGACTTCCCGACCGACGGCATCGTCTTTCGCGACATCACCACGCTTCTGAAGGAGCCGGAGCCGTTGAAGGCGGCCGTCGCTGCACTGGCCGAGCCGTTCGCAGGGGAGCAGATTGACCAGGTGGTGGCTGCCGAGGCCCGGGGCTTCATCTTCGGCGGCGCGGTGGCTTGTGCCCTGAACGCCGGGTTCGTGCCGATCCGCAAGCCCGGCAAGCTCCCTGCCCGGACCGTGGAAAGGATCTACGAACTCGAGTACGGCACCGACACGCTCGCGGTGCACGAAGATGCCATCAAACCGGGCGACCGGGTGCTGGTCCTGGACGATCTGCTGGCCACCGGAGGCACGGCGAAGGCCACCTGCGAGTTGGTGGAGGAGCTGGGCGGGGAAGTGGTGGCATGCGTCTTCCTGATCGAGCTGAGCTACCTGGGCGGGCGCGAGAAGCTGGGTGACCGCCGCGTCGTCTCCCTGATTGACTGTCCTACCGAGGAGGACCGGTAAGGGCGCGGAAGTTGACAGGTACGGGTTGCATCCCGTAGTCGCCTCCGCCGCCCCCGAGACCCTCCTGACGCCCACCGCTTCCGAAGGACGAACACGAGGATCGCCTGGTGCTGAGCTGTCCCTTGCAAATCGGGCAAAACCTGGTATCATCTATGCTCCCTTCAAGGGGTCGGGGTTTTCCTGCCTCCCTCATGTGCCTCCAACGCCTGGCTACCATTGCGCCAGGCCAGATCCTTCGCAGAGACATGGATAAAGCCGCTGAAGTGCCCAAAGCGCTGATCCTGGCAGCAGGCAGGGGGACAAGACTGTCCAGACTGACCAGCGACAGGCCTAAGTGCCTGGTCCCGCTGGCTGGCGTGCCCATCCTCTCCAGGATTCTTCAGAACCTCAGGAGCGTTGGGGTCGAGCAAGTCTACATAGTCACGGGATACCTGGGGGGACAGATCGCTGAAGAGATCGGTCAGGATTTCAACGGGATGAGAATCGACTATATTGAGAATCAGCAGTGGGAGAAGGGCAACCTGTACTCCTTGCTGGCCGCCGGCGACTGTCTCAAAGAGAAATTTCTGCTTCTGATGTCAGACCACCTGTGCGATCCCAGGGCATTGACAGCTCTCATTGATGCCGGGCTGGATGGCTCCGTCAGGCTTGCTGTGGACCGGAAAGAGGGGACTCAGGACGATACCAAGGTCCTGGAGCAGGGAGGACAGATTGTCGACATAGGTAAGCATGTCGAAGGCAATTGCGTGGACACAGGGCTTTTCCTCTGCTTACCCAAGGTCTTCTCCTACGCTCGTCAGGCGGCGGACGACGGTAAGGTTGACCTTTCAGACTGCATACGGCAGGCATCCGCGGCCGGGGATGCGGGCGTCTTCGACATCACGGCGATAGAGTGGTACGTACCGAAGCTGCGCCGTGATGTTCCGCCGTGGTGGATCGATATAGACACCGAAGCAGACCTGCGGCGCGCAAAGCGATTGCTGGTGGAAACGTCAAGCAAAGGCGCTTCAGATTTCCTGGCCTACTATGTCCATACCCCTATCGAGAACAGACTGGTCTATCATCTTGCGGACTTAAAGGTCACGCCCAACCAGGTCACGGTGCTCGTAAACATAGTTGCCTATGTGATTACGGCCCTTTTCTTCTTTGGCCACTTGCTGCCAGCGTCCATCTTGACGTTCGTCGTGGGGATTATGGATGGCCTTGACGGGAAGCTGGCCAGGGTAAGGAATCAAACCAGTAGGGTCGGTGTGCTGGAGCATTCGTTCGATCTGCTGTTTGAGTTCTCCTGGTTCATTGCGCTGGCGCTTTACCTTTACAGATCAACGGGCGAGGCGGTGGGCCTGATATATTGCCTGGGGATCATTCTGTTTGTTGCTTTCTACCGGCATACTTACGACCAGTTCGGCAAGGCAATGGGGAGAAGCCTTGACGACTCCGGGCCATTTGAAAGGCTTTTCAGACGCGTGGCGGGCAGAAGGAATCTCTACAACATCCCCATACTTGTAAGTATCCTGCTCGGTGTGCCCTTGCGTTCCCTGATATTCATCTTCTTCCACGCGCTGGTTACGGCGGTGGTGTATGCATCGAGGGCGATGAAGCACATGCGGGCAGCAGACCGGGCCGGCAGTTCTGGCCCATGAAACCACGTTACACTATGTTAGGAGGGATTGTGGATGGGTATGATCAATGTCGGCATCGTAGGGATTGGGAATTGTGCGAGCTCGTTGATCCAGGGGATTCACTACTACCGCGGTAGAGATGAGAAGGATGCCATCGGGCTGATGCACTGGGAGATCGGCGGTTACCGCCCCTTTGATATCGAAGTAGCAAGCGCATTCGACATCGACGAACGGAAGGTCGGCAGAGATGTGGCCGAGGCTATCTTCGCTCCGCCCAACTGCACCGCGGTGTTCTGCGACGAGCTCCCGAAGAGCGGCACGACCGTGCGCATGGGCCAGATCCTGGACGGCTTCGCCGACCATATGCCAGACTACGATGATAAGTATACCTTCGTGTTGGCCGACGAACCTGAACTGGGCACTGAGGAGATTGTCCAGGTTCTGAAAGAGTCGGGGACGGAGATCCTGCTCAACTATCTGCCGGTGGGTTCTGAGAAGGCCACCAGGTTCTATGCGGAATGCGCCCTGCAAGCGGAGGTCGCGTTCATCAATAACATGCCCGTGTTCATCGCGAGCGACCCGGACTGGGCAAGCCGGTTTGAGCAGAAGGACCTGCCCATCATAGGTGACGACGTGAAGGCGCAGCTCGGCGCCACCATTACCCACCGCACCCTGACCGACTTGTTCAAGAAACGCGGCGTCAAGCTGGAGCGCACCTACCAGCTCAACACCGGGGGCAACACCGATTTCCTCAATATGCTCGATCGCAGCCGGCTCCTGTCCAAGAAGGAATCGAAAACGGAAGCCGTGCAGTCAGTCGCTGCAGAGCGGCTGGACGACGAGAACATCCACATCGGACCCAGCGACTACGTCCCCTGGCAAAAAGACAACAAGGTGTGCTTCATCCGCATGGAAGGCAAGCTGTTTGGCGACGTCCCGATGAACCTGGAGATGCGCCTGTCGGTGGAGGATTCGCCCAACTCCGCCGGCGTCGCCATCGATGCCATCCGCTGCTGCAAACTGGCGCTGGAAAGGGGCCAGGGCGGCGTCCTGTCGGCGCCGTCGGCGTACTTCATGAAGCATCCGCCCAAGCAATACACCGATGACCAAGCCTACCGCATGACCGAGGCGTTCATCGAAGGGGCTCTTGAGAAGGAAGCCGTAGGAAGCTGAACGTTTGTCGTTCGAGCGGGCCGACGATGGTCCGTTGACCTACAGACCGTTCTCGGCCGAGAGTCCCGGGGCATGTGGGCCCAAGAGGGGGTGGTGAGGGCGGACCCGGGGCACAGGAGAGATAACTGAGAGTACGACCGCAAGGGGGCGATTGACGCAAATCGTTGCCAAGGAGGCACGTACGTGCAAGAAGCCGGGCTTTGGCATCGCCCGGCTTCTGTGTTAACCAGCCGGTAGGTGCAAGTTACGAAGAAGAGACTTGGTTCGCCGTATCGTTGCCGATGCTCTTGAGCTTCTTCGTGTCCCGCCAATGCATTCGGACTTGGCTCGTTCAATCAGCTCGGCCTCTGAACGGGCTTCAGAGGGGGTCTTAATGTCGTAATGGAGCACACGGCTCTCTGCGCTTTCTGCTCCCACGTCGCTTGGCAGCCCTCGTCGGTGGATGCCCTTCTGAGGTGCACAGCTTCCCTCACTCATATAATGCACCAACCGCCGGCAAGTTGCACGCAGCAGGTCCCAATAGGGGGCGGTGGGCTCGTTGACACCTTGGTTCTGCTGGTGTATAAACCGTGTGGGCGCAGGCCCGCTTGTCGGACTCGCATGGGCCGTGATCCTGTGATGCCGCCTGGCGGGCCGTTTCAGTTGCTATCCGTCTTCGGAGCCTTTCCAACCGCCCATGGGGCGGCATCCAGCAACCCGGGCGGTTCGTGCAGGGGAGGAGGTCCGGCATGAGCGAGAAGGGAAAGGTCGTTCTGGCCTACTCCGGCGGTCTGGACACCTCAGTTGCCGTCAGATGGATTCAGGAGACCTATGGGCTGGATGTTATCACGCTGACCATTGACCTGGGCACACACGAGGACCTGGAGACCATCCGCGCAAGGGCCCTGGAGGTGGGCGCCGTCAAGGCACTGGTGGTGAACGCCGCCGATGTGTTCGTGGATTACTTCATCTGGCCCGCGCTCCAGGCGGGAGCCCTGTACGAAGGCGCCTATCCGCTGGCCACCGCGCTGGGGCGGCCGCTGATTGCCAAGCTGCTCGTGGACACCGCGCGACGGGAAGGGGCTGGCGCCGTGGCGCACGGCTGTACCGGCAAAGGCAACGACCAGGTGCGGTTCGACGTGTCCACAAAGACTCTCGCGCCGGAACTGAAAATCGTCGCCCCGGCGCGCGAGTGGAACATGACGCGCGAGGAAGAGCTGGACTACGCCGAGAAGCACGGCATCACCGTGGACGTGACGAGGAAAAGCCCCTATTCGACGGATGAGAACCTGTGGGGCCGCAGCGTCGAGTGCGGCGTCCTGGAGGACCCGTGGGTAGAACCCCCCGAGGAAGTCTATGCCTGGACCGCGAGCCCTGCCGACGCCCCGGCCCAGCCGGAGCACGTCGAAGTCGCCTTCGAGAAAGGCGTTCCGGTCGGCCTCAACGGCGACAAGATGGGCTCCGTGGCACTGATAGAGGAACTCAATAGCGTGGCCGGCAGGCACGGCGTCGGCCGAATAGACCACATCGAGAACCGGTTGGTCGGCATCAAGAGCCGCGAGATATATGAAGCACCTGCCGCCGTCGTGCTTCATGCTGCACACAGGGCGCTGGAGGGCGTGACGATGACGCGCCAGGCGTTGCGCTTCAAGGAAATCGTCAGCCGCCATTACGCGGACATAATCTACGATGGCCTATGGTTCAGCAAGTTCCACCAGGATCTGGCCGCTTATGTGCTGAGCAGCCAACAGGTGGTGAGCGGCTCGGTGAAGATGAAGCTGTTCAAGGGACAGGCGACCAAAGTCGGGGTGCGCAGCCAGTTCTCCCTCTACAGCAGGAAGCTGGCGACCTATGGCGCGGGCGACGAGTTCGATCACAGAGCCGCCGTGGGGTTCATCGCCCTCCACGGCCTGCCCACGCGCACGCAGGCGCAGGTGCTCAAGAACCTACTGCCCGAGGAGGCCGTTCGCCCCAGGCTCAGCCCACCCGAACTGAAACCCGAGTGAGTCGAGGGAACGGGCCTGGCTTCTGCAACATGACTATCCGCATTCTTCCTGCCAGTGTGGCCAACAAGATCGCGGCGGGCGAGGTCGTCGAGCGTCCCGCCTCGGTCGTCAAGGAGCTTGTCGAGAACTCCATTGACGCCGGCGCCGGCCGCGTCGAGATAGACCTGGAGGACGGGGGCGCCAGCTTGATCCGGATCGTTGA
The DNA here is from genome assembly GCA_030628375.1 of Planctomycetota bacterium. Lineage (GTDB taxonomy): Bacteria > Planctomycetota > Brocadiia > SM23-32 > SM23-32 > DAOVRD01. The sequence goes on along the minus strand of DAOVRD010000096.1, from coordinate 992 downwards.
CGACGGATGCGGCATGGACGCCGACGACCTGGCCCTGGCCTTTGCCGGTCACGCCACCAGCAAACTGGCCAGCGAGGAGGACCTGTTCAGCGTGCGGACGATGGGCTTCCGGGGCGAGGCGCTGGCCAGCATCGGTGCCGTCTCGGACGCTCGGATCGTCTCTCGCACTCACGGGAGCGATACGGGCTACGAGGTGGAGATGAAGGCAGGTGTCATCGGCGCCGTGAAGGCATGCGGCGCGCCGGAGGGCACACATGCCGAAGTGCGCAATCTCTTCCATAACGTCCCGGTCCGCAAGAAGTTCCTGAAGACGACGGCCACCGAGATGGCCCATATCACCGGGGCAGTGACGCACCTGGCACTGGTTCAGCCCCAGATACACTTCGTGCTGACGCACAAGGGTCGCCAGGTCTTCAACCTTCCCGCGGCGGACGACCTGGCCCAGAGGATAGGGGAGTTCTTCGGCGGCGAGATCGCTGATAATGTGATTCCGTTTCGCCGGCAGAGCCCGGAGCTTGAGGTCCAAGGCTTCCTCCTTCCCCCGGCCGTTGACCGGCGCAACACGAGGATGCAATACACCTATGTGAACCGCCGCTACGTTCGCAACAGCACGTTGATGCACGCCATCGCAGAGGCGTACGGCGGCCTGATGACGGCCGGCCGAAGGCCCGTCTGCTTTGTCTTCCTGACGGTGGACCCGACGGCGATTGATGTGAACGTTCACCCGATGAAGTTGGAGGTCAAGTTCCGCCAGTCCCGGGACGTCCATCAGCAGGTTCTGCTGGCAATCCGCGAGGCGCTGCGGGACGCGAAGCTCACGCCGCAGGTGGCGCTCACCTCGACCGGCGGCGGTGCGGGCGCAGAGACCAAGGAATCCGTCAGGCAGGCGATAGCCGACTTCTTCGCGCGGTCTCCTCAGGAGAGGGGGAGGGACTCCGTTCCGATGCCTGCACGATCGCGACCGGCCGGCGCCCCGGCCGCTTTCGGTGCTC
>DAOVRD010000377.1 GCA_030628375.1 Planctomycetota bacterium | reverse complement strand
TGGCGGTGGCGGCCGCGGTGGCGCCGGCGGCATGGGTGGCTTCGGAGGGGGTGGTGGTGCTGGCGGCGGTGGCATGCCCGCTGAGTTCGGCTTCCAGGCGGGCGGCGGCGGGGCCTTCTACGGAGGACCGTAGGCGGGAACTGATCGGTCTGTCAGGTTTGACGGAGTGCCGGGCCGAAGGGCCCTTGTCGGCTGAAGTGTGGATGCGCGCGCAGGGTGATGACGGAGATTGCCTGCGCGTAGTTTTTTCAACAGCGGCAGTGAGAAGATGACGGTCGAATCCAAACTTGACGTCGCCGAGATGCACGGGCAGATCTGGGAAGTGTTGAGCGACGGCCTGCCGGTCGTTCTTACTTCGCATTCCCGTCTGGATGGCGACGCGGTCGGTTCGGTTCTCGGACTCTGGCACGGGTTGCGCGATAAGGGCATCGAAGGGCACCACTTCTTCCAACCGCCGACGCCGGCCATGTTTGATTTCCTTCCCGGCATGGATCGTCGTTGTGAGGACCCCGCTCGGCTTCCCGAGGCATACAATCTGGTCGTGGTAGACTGCGGCACATTCGAGAGAATAGGCGATCTGGCGGGGCAGCTTGGGGGAAGGGAGCGGACCGTCAACATTGATCACCACGACGGGAACTCCCTCTTCGGAGACCTGAACTACGTAGCGCGCAGTGCGAGTTCCTGCGGGGAGATGATCTACGAACTGCTGGCCTGCGGGGACGTCCCCTTGACCGCGTCCATAGCCGAGTGCCTGTTCACGGCCATCGTGACCGACACCGGCCAGTTCTCTCATCAGGATACGACGCCGGAGGCCCTGAGGGTCTGCGCAGAATGCGTGCGGGCCGGCGCCCATCCGTACGAACTGGTCCGGAGGTTGTTCCTCTCTCCCTCGGCGGCTCAGGTCAAACTGAGGCACCTGGCGCTCGGAACGCTCCAGTTCTACAGGGACGGGCGGCTTAGCACGATGGAGGTGACCGAAGAGATGTTCCAGCGGACGGGCATGAAGCCGTTGGACACCGAGGGTCTGGCCGAGGTGCCGGTCACGATCCAGGGAGTCTGGGGGTCGGCCCTGTTGAAGGAAATGCCGGGCTGCGGTTATATTAAGGTCAGCCTCAGAAGCAGAGAGAAGATGGACGTCTATGCGGTGGCCAGCGTCTTCGGCGGGGGCGGGCATACGCACGCCGCCGGATGTGAGATTGCGGACACGCTGGAGAATGCGCGGCGGGCCGTCGTGCAGCAGTTGGAGAAGCAACTGGACGCTGCAGCCGCCGAGTGAGGAACGGGCGGGGGCGTCTGCTGGGTTTCCGCGCCGGCTGTGTCCCGACTGTCAGGGGGTGGCAAGACCAATATGGCCAGGCTGCTGGATTCCATAAACGATCCTGCCGATCTGCGCTCTCTCCACAGCTCGCAGCTTGAGCGGCTGGCCGATGAGATCAGGCAGCTCATCATCGAGGTGGTGTCCCGCAACCGGGGCCACCTGGCCAGCAATCTGGGCACCGTTGAGCTGACACTGGCCCTCCACCGCTGCTTCGACTTCTCCCGGGACAGGCTGATATGGGACTGCGGGCACCAATGCTACGCCCATAAGATACTGACGGGTCGGCGCGACAGCTTCGCTACGTTGAGGCAGCAGGACGGCATCAGCGGGTTCGCCGACCCGGGCGAGAGCCCCTACGACAGCTTTGGTTTCGGCCACACCGCCACCAGCGTCAGCGCGGCACTCGGCATGGCCTGTGCCGACAGGACGCTGGGAACCGAGAGGCGCGTGGTGGCCGTGATCGGCGACGGTGCGATGGCCAGCGGTATGGCCTTCGAGGCCCTCAACCATGCCGGCGACCTGGAGTGCGACCTGCTGGTCGTCCTCAACGACAATAAGATGAGCATCTCGCGCACGGTCGGCGCAGTTGCCCGTTCCCTGAGCAAGATACGCTCCAGCGCACCCTATGGCGACATCAAGCGCGAACTGCACGATCTGATGGGCATGGTGCCGGTTGTGGGCGAGAAGTTCGACGGACTTCTGGCCAGGCTCCGTGAGGGCATTCAGTCTGCCCTTACCCCCGGCGGCCTCTTCGTGGAGTTGGGGTTCCATTACTACGGGCCGGTCGACGGGCACGACATCGAGGAACTGGTAGACACCCTGGAGCACTTGAAGCGCATGAAAGGCCCGATCCTCCTCCACACGCTGACCGAGAAGGGACACGGATTCCGTCCGGCGTCGGAGGATCCCACCCGCTTCCACAGCAGCCAGCGGTTCGAGCTGGCCAACGGGTCCGTGTGGAACGAGGAGGCCGCGGAAGGCACGTCCTATTCGGCCGTGGTGGGCGAGACCCTCTGCGAACTGGCGCGCGAGGACCCCAGGATAGTGGCCATCACCGCGGCGATGCCAGACGGCACGGGCCTGAGCGCATTTGCGAAGGAGTTCCCCGATCGGTTCTACGACGTCGGGATCTGCGAGCAGCATGCAGTTGGCCTGGCCGACGGCCTGGCGGCCGGCGGGATGCGGCCGGTGTTCGCGGTCTACTCCACGTTCCTTCAGCGGGCCTATGATCAGCTCTTCCACGACGTCTCCATTCAGGGGGCGCCCGTGGTCTTCTGTGTTGACCGCGCGGGGCTGGTGGGAAGCGACGGGCCGACGCACCACGGCTTGAACGACATCGCCTACTGCCGCGCCATGCCCGGCTTCGTAGTGATGGCGCCCGGGGATTCCGCCGAACTGCGCACGATGGTCCGACTGGCGCTGGCGGGTGAGGCGCCCGCTGCGATCCGCTATCCGCGCGAGAGCGGCCCGGCCGCGGCAACAGACGCCGCCCCTCCTGACTTCCAGGTGGGACAGGCCGAGGTGTGCCTGCAAGGCCGGCAAGGGGCCATTGTCGCCTACGGCGCCATGGTGCGAAGGGCACTGGACGCCGCGCGGATTCTGCGGGAACAGGACGGGTTGGAGATAACGGTCGTCAACGCGCGTTTCGCCCGTCCACTCGACCTGGACGCGATATCAGACGCCGTGAGACAGCACGAGGCCGTGCTGTTGGCGGAGGACCACTCCGTGGCCGGGGGGTTCGGCTCTGCCGTGCTTGAGGCGCTGGCGGGACGGGGGATTGATGCGAAGCACGTCCGTCTGGCCGGCGTGCCGTTGGAACTCATACCGCACGCGACGCGGCAGCAGCAGGTCGCCCGCTGTTGTCTCGACGGTCGGGGTCTTGCCGAGCGGCTCCGGCATCTGCTGGCGTAGGGGCTGCCGATGAAACCGCAGGCGCGTCGCGCGCCCAGAGCAACTCCCACGTATCACGGTCTCACTTGACACAGGGGCGGCGCAGGCGAGAGGATGTGGGGGCCGCAAGATGGACGAAACATTCCTTTGCCGCGCAGGGCTCTACTCGGCGCCCCGACGGGGGGGGACTTCGCTTGGCTTGCGGTCACGGCCGACAGCCCTGAAAGTTCAATGTTTGTTCCCGAAGGAGCGGTGTCATGGCAAAATTCGCCGTCTA
>DAOVRD010000206.1 GCA_030628375.1 Planctomycetota bacterium | reverse complement strand
CCTCGATCATGTCGTCCACGCCATCCCTGTACGGACCGAACGTGTCCAGACAGAAATCATCGTTGGCAATCAGCGCCGTCTCCGGCTCCGGCCCGACCAGATGCGGCTGGCACCCGATCTGCCGTCCCATCTTCTCCACGATGTAACGCACCCCGGTGGTGGGGCCGGCACAGTTCAGCACGACGGGCGGATTGCCGCAGACCCTCAGCGCCCGGAGCGCGACGTCAATGGCGTCACGCTGCGAAATGAGGTTCACGGCGGGCATGGCGAGCGAAACCGGCTCGCCGTCCCGCACCATGCGGGCCAGGTCCACCAGGACGCCGTAGCTCAGATGCTGCGCGTACATCAGCCTGAAGAAGCAGACCTTCTGGGCGGACGACTTCAGAGCAGTGGTGGCAAAGGCCGACTCGCGGGCCACTATGCCCCAGCCGTAGACCCCCTGGGGCTCCAGCTCGTCGCTCTCTTTGCAGCCCCCCTGCTCGGGCCTGGTGAGAGGATACGGATTGCCGGAAGAGAAGACCACGATCCTGGCCTGGCTGAATCTCTCGCCGACCAGATACGGCATGATCGAGTTCAGATGAAAGGCGTTCCGCCAGTCCCCGGACGTGCCGAACTTGATGCCGGCCATGAAGATGACGTGCGAGTAGTCCGGCAAGCGGTCCAGGAAGGACCGCTCAGTGAAGTCGCCGGCGTGGACGTCAACGCCCATCTCCTCAAACCTGCCCCGCAGGGCGGCGGCGTCGCCGAGGAACAGATCTGCCGCCGCCACGGTCCTTCGGGTCCCGGCCTGTTCATTCGCTCGCAGGACAGTGTCCAGAAGTTCCGGCCCCACCTTCCCGGCGGCGCCGAGCACGAGAATGTCCCCTTCCAGATCCCTCAGGGATTGCACGAGGCCGTCCGTCGGCGTCGTCATGAAATCTCTGAGCTGCTCGGTTGTCTCGACGTCCGTGATCTTCATGAATCATCCTCGCTGCGCTGAACCTGTCAGGCCGACCTCCCGTTTCATCTCCTCCAGGTGCTCCGCCAGGTACTGCTCGTCGCCCAGCAACGGATGGACGCCGTAGGCCGAGCGGATGGCCTCGGCCTGCCCCGGTCGCCCCGATTCGTGGAAGCAGTGCGGGGCCGGCAGCAAGCCGAGTTGCGTCAGACGACACTTCACGCCCCAGACAGAGTTCTCGAAGTTGCCCAAAGCGTCGAAGAGGGCGCCGTTGCACATGTTCACCAGGTGAGCCAGCTCCCGCTGTCCGATCGGCAGCGTCCACCGGCCGCCGTCCCTTGCTCCCGTCACGCCCGAGACCCATCCGACCGCCGCACGCGTGTCGGTAGCGAAGTGGCCGCACAGCCCCGCATGGTAGCGCATCACTACTTCCCGCTCGCCGACCCGAAAGGGGAACAGACCTCCCAGGTCCGATACGATCCGATCGTCGTTGCCGGTCGCCATGACCAGCTTCTCCCTGCGGGAGCTGCGCGCGGCCGCCTCCAGCATAACCTGGGAGCGATAGGTGTCGAACGAGGCGCCCTTGGCGCCGCAGGCAACGCCGAAAATGCTCTCCCACAGAGCGAGGCTGTATTCTCGACTGCCGGGGATCGCCCTCTGAAGCTCGAATCCGAAAGCAGGTATCACAGAGCCGATGTCTTCGAACGTCTCGATGACGCCGCCGTCCTCCCCTTCGGGGAATGCCGTGGGGGCGACCATCACGATGTCATATCCGCTGCGTGCGGCCATCTCCGCCTGCGCCCGCGCCTGGGCTCCGCCGACGGCCGCCATCAGGAACACCTCAGGGCCGCCGTACCGCTCGACCGTCTCAGCCACCAGACCCAGCCAGCGCCCATACAGTTCCAGATCGCCACCTGCGAACTCGCCCGTGTGCGCGCCCGGTATGACGGTACGGGCGCCGCTGCGGATGTAGTAGAGCGTGAGCAGGCGCTGCCAGTCCTCCATCATCTCCTTGCTGCTGTCCAGCGCCAACGGGCTCGGCACCCAGACGCCGCCTTCCCGAATGATGCTCAGCTTCTCGTCGGACAACGCCGCAAGCGTCATTGTCGTGCTCCGCTCTACGCCCCTGAGCCCGCCGCCGGACGGACATTCGCCAGCCGCGACGCCGCTTTGCGTTCTTCTGCCGGGAATGCGCGCAACACAATCGCCACAGTCACATTTCTTGCCGATCCAAGCGGGCCCTGTGGTCGTCGTCACCCGGCTTCGGCAGACTTGCCGAACAGGCCGGAAACGAACCCCCAGATCTGGGACCAGAAGCAGATCACTACAGCGATGATGACGAGCGCGATGACGAACTCAATCAGGTAGGGTATCATCTTCTTGAACGTCTTCTTGCGCCCGTAAGCGCGGCTGGCCTGATCGAAGTGGGTTACCAGGTCGCGAAGCTGGCCCCTCGGCGTGTCCTGCTTCGCCCCCTTGGTCGGATCAACGTGGACAGCATAGTCTTTGGGGAACTCCCGTGCCAGCTCTTTGAACGATCCTGCCGGCTGCCACCCGGCGCGAGAGCCGGCCCGCCGCGTCGGCGTGTCGCGCGTGACCCGACCGCTGCGTACTCGCTGCCTGAGACCCGACAGAGACATGCGCCGCGTCTCCAACCCACCGCCAGCCGGCACCCTCATGTCCCACATGCTTTCCTTGGCGCCGCGTTCCTCAAGCCCCAGTTCCTTGACGACGTCGCGCTCACCCAGACACTGCTCCCTGATGATGCGGCAGAGCTCCTCCGCCGTCTGAATTCGGTTCTCGGGGTCCTTGGCCATCATGCGTTCGATGGTGATGGACACGCCGCGCGGCAGGCCCGGTCGGACGCTGGCGGGTGACTTGACCGGTTCCTTCAGGTGCTTCTGGAATATCTCCAGCGCCGACTCCCCGATGAAGGGAAGCTGGCCCGTCACCATGTGGTACCAGGACGCCCCAAGGGCATAGATGTCGCTGCGCGCGTCGGCGCGTTTGGCGTCCGTCGTCTGCTCGGGTGCCATGTAGTAGGGCGTGCCCATGCTGGTGCCGGTGCGCGTCAGGGCCGTCACGTCCGCGTCGGTCTGTCGAGCCAGGCCCAGGTCCGCCAGCTTGGCAACGCCGTTCCGCGTCACCATGATGTTGTCCGGCTTGATGTCCCGATGGATAATGCTGTTCTGATGGGCATGCGCCACGCCTTCGGCCGCCTGGAGGATGATGTCGGTCGCTTGTTCAACTGGCAGGGCGCCGGACTTTTCGATCATCTGGCGCACGCTCCTGCCAGGCACGAATTCCATGGCGAAGTAGTAGCGGCCCCCCTCCTCGCCGACCGCGACCCCCTTGACGATATTCTTGTGTTGGAGCTTGATCGAAGATTCGGCTTCCCGGAAGAAGCGCGTCAAGAACTGACGCTGCTTGGCCAACTGGGGGGGAAGGACCTTCACGGCGACGCGTTGTTTGTCGGAACCCACAGCCAGCCAGACGCTGCCCATGCCGCCCTCGCCCAGCTTGCGCAGGATGGTGAAATCCCCCAGCTTCTCAACGTTCAGATCCCCGGCCTCGTTCTGGATCCGCTCGGCCACGTTCTGGTCGAGCATGCTCTGCAAGACTGCGCAGTCCCACAGGGGGATATTCGACCCCTCCTGCACCTTCTTCTTCTGGAACTCAAGGCAGCTCTGGACCTGTTCCCGAGTCAGGGCCTTGCGCGCCAGCACCAGGCGCAAGAACCGGTTTTCCTGTGGCGTCGCCACCAGCGTCCCTCCCGGGCTGTGGTCAAAGGGCGGAGAGTCGGTCGTTCGCCCCCCGCCGCACGTCGCTGCCTCCGAGCCAGCACACAAACCAACCGAGACGCGGAACCCCGCGTCTTGCGGGCACCCTCTATACCTCTCTGCCCGTGCCCCAAGGAGACGTCGGAAGCAACTCGCCACTCCTGCACGCACAGCACCACAGCGTCGGTAGATGAGTCTATGCCAGAACGCCCATGTTGTCAAGAAAGAGACCGGGTCCGGGCATTTGCGTTGTGGCCCTTCCGGGCAGCGATGATTTGTTGCAGTACGCCTCGCCATCTCGTTATCCTGATAGTGTGTGGCGGACTTGCACATTGGACGCTTTCCTCTTCCTGGCGCCCCTGGGTCGCCGCACCGGCCGGCCTTGCTGGCCGGCAAGGGTGAGGCCAGAAACGTGCGGCGATCCACATCGGAGTCCCGATGAGTTTCATATTGGACTGTCTGTACCTGCTGGCGGGCGTTGTCGTGCTGCCTTACTGGCTGTGGAAGCTTCCTCAGGCCCCGCGCTATAGGGCCGGATTGCTCCAGAGGCTGGGATTCAGCCCACGGATGCCAGAGGCAGCCCGCCGACTCTGGGTGCACTGCGCCAGCGTGGGAGAGGCGGCAATACCCAGGCAACTGGTGGCCCGGTTCCGCCGCCGCCATCCCGACTGGCACATCGTCTTCTCCACAAACACCAACACGGGCGCTGCGCGGCTCCACGAGCTTTATCCCGAGTCGCCGGTCTTCTACATGCCGCTGGACCTCTCGCCCTGCGTGCGCACGGCCCTCAGTCGCGTGCGTCCCGACGTGGTGCTCCTGGTGGAACTGGAGTTCTGGCCGAACTTCGTTCGGGCCTGCCGAACTCAAGGTGTGCGAACGGCCATAATCAACGGCCGCATCGGCGTCCGTTCCAGGCACCTGCTTGGGGTCCTCGGCCTGCTGTGCCGAGGGCTCTGGGACTCCGTGCAGGTCTGCTGCGCCAGAAGCAGCGACGATGCAGCGGGCTTCCTGGCGGCTGGCATGCCGCCGGCGAAGGTGTTCAACTGCGGGTCGCTGAAGTGCGACAACCTGACCGTTGAAGTGGACCCGGCGAAGGAACGGTATCTGCGGCGGCTGTTCGCCATTGCGCCCGGCGTTCCTGTCCTGGTGGGGGGCAGCACGCACCACGGCGAGGAATCCATACTTGCCACCCTGTACCGCGACTTGAGGCTGAAGCACCGCGGCCTGCGCCTGATAATCGCTCCCCGACACATCGAGCGCGCTCGCGAGGCGGCGGCGGCCGTGCGGGCGCGTGGCCTGCCCGTGCTGAGGAAGACGGAACTGGAAGGGGGCAAGGCCGTCGCATCGAGCAGCGAAGTCATCGTGGTGGACACCGTCGGCGACCTTGTGGCCTGCTATGCGCTGGCCACGTGCGCGTTCGTGGGCCGCAGCCTTATGGCGCCCGGAGGCGGACAGAACATGATGGAGCCGGCAGCCCTGGGCAAGCCCGTCCTGATCGGCCCCTACACGGCCAACTTCGGGCCGGAGATGAGCCATCTCACCAGTGCCGGAGCCGCACTGGTCGTGCGCGGCCCGCGCGAACTGGCCAGACAGGTGGACCGGTTGCTTTCCGACCCCGCCCTCGCCGATCAAATGGGGAAGGCCGGGCAGAGGATCGTCCGGGAGAGCCGCGGGGCGACCGAGCGAGCCCTCAGCAGGCTGGAATGCCTTTTCAGGGACGGCAGATAAGGTTTTCACGGCCCATCGGCAAGCGCCTCCGGACCTCCCCGAACCTTGCTTGACGCCTTCGCACGGGGGTGCTAAGATAACGGCCACGTAGCAGAGTCTGAATGGTCAAGTGGAGGTGTTTCCCATGCCCCAGGTTGACAAGTTCTTGAACTTCCTTATCAAGCACGGCGGCTCGGACCTTCATCTAACGACGGGTTCCCCGCCGATAGTGCGGATCGATGGCGACCTTCAGAAGATGAAGCTGCCGCCGCTGACGACCGAACAGGTGCTGTCCCTCATCCAGGAGGTTATACCCGAGAGGAACCGCAAGGAATACGAAGCCGTCAACGACTCGGACTTCGCGTACGAGATACCGGGCGTGGCGCGCTTCAGGACCAACGTCTATCGCGACCTGAAGGGCCCGGCGATGGCCCAGCGTCTGATACCTTTCGACATCATGACGGTGGAAGACCTGGGACTGCCGCAGGCAATCGTGGACCTGGTCATGCTGCCCAAAGGGATGATCCTGTGCACCGGGCCGACGGGCTGCGGAAAGAGCACCACGCTGGCCGCTCTCCTGCATTACGCCAACGAACGCCGGACGGACCACGTCGTCACCATCGAAGACCCGGTGGAATTCGTTCATGAGAACATCAACTGCATCTTCAGCCACCGCCAGGTCGGCCTTCACACCGAGAGCTTCAAGCGGGCCCTGCGCGCCGCGTTCCGGGAAGACCCGGACATCATCCTGGTGGGCGAGATGCGAGACCTGGAAACGACGGCGCTGGCCATTACGGCTGCGGAGACCGGCCACCTCGTCCTGGCCACCGTCCACACCACGACGGCCTCCAGCACGGTGGACCGTGTCATTGATCAGTTTCCCCCCGACAGGCAGGCGCAGATACGCGTCATGTTCTCCAACACCCTCAAGGCCGTAATCACTCAGTCGCTTTGCCGCCGCAAGGTCAGGGGCCGTGTGGCCGCTTTTGAGATCCTGGTCGTGCACAGCGCGGTCCAGAACATCATCCGCGAGAGGAAGACTTACCAGCTTCCGTCCGTCATCCAGACCGGCAAGAAATACGGCATGACCACAATGAACGAGTCGCTGATGGGTCTGGTGCACGAGGGTTTCATCACCATCCAGGAGGCCTACTCCAGAGCGATCGAGAAGCAAGACATGAACGAGCGCGTCAACAACTACCTGCTCGACCTTGTGGACGACGGGCAGTTGGAAGCCGTAGACGCAGTGAAGCAATCTTACTTCCGACCGCGGATGGTGGAACTGCTGAAGACCCACGGCTACACGAAGGACGTCAGAGGACTCGACCTGTCAACGTTGGACTTGCCGGAAGAACAGATCACCTGACGCGGCTCTCGAGCCCGGATGGGAAGATCTCTCGCCCATCCTGCCAGGAGTGACCCAGGAGTGGGCAGACGCTTCCTATGCGCAACGTTGGTCGTGCTTGCCTTGGGGTCCGCATCTTGCCATAGGGGGCAGTTGCGCCTGCGGACCAGTCCCGGCAGCAGCAAGCACCAGTGGCGCAAGCTCATCTCGCCCGAGGCGTTCCGCCAACCATGTGTGGACCTCCCCTGCGCGGTCGAACCGCCCGTCGGATATGCTCAGGCACGTCGGGAGCCGTTGGACCCTTTCATAGTGAACGGCCAGGTGCGCTGGAACTCGACGGTCGAAGCCCTCTGCGGCCAGTTCGACCGGGGGAATCAAGAACTCCTGGAAGCCGTCCGATACCTGACCGCACGGAAGGCCGAACTCCAGGCCGCCCTGGACCGGTACCGCTCGGCGAAGGCTGCGTCAAACCCGGAGCGCGCAGAGCAGGGCGAAGGAAGCAACGCAGACCGAGCCCAGGCGCGGCGCGCAATGGAGAAGGCACGGGCCACCGCAGAGGGCATCGTCGCAGGGGCGGCGCAACGTATCGAAGCGCTCGCCCCCGTCGAGCCGGAGTGACCGCCGCGCCCGCAACGAGCAGCTACCAACTGCCAACGAGTCTGCGCCGCGATGCAGAACGAATTCGCTGCCACCAGGGACCAGATCCGCCAACTGGACAGGGCCGCCATCGAGCAATATGGCGTCCAGGGCGTGATCCTGATGGAGAACGCCGGGCGCCGGTGCGCCCGCGTAGCAGCCGATATGATCGG
>DAOVRD010000130.1 GCA_030628375.1 Planctomycetota bacterium | reverse complement strand
GTTCGGCGCGACCGTGATCATCGGCATGCTTGTAGTCGTGGCCGCGACGGTCAACGACGGCGTTCTCCTGCTCACCTTCGCCCAGGAACTGCAGGAACGCGGCGGCCTCCCGCCGACCCGAGCGGTTCTTGATGCCGCAAGTATCCGTCTTCGTCCGCGGGTGATGACGACTCTGACCACGATGGCGGGCTTTCTGCCGCTGGCGTTGAACCTGGAAGAAGGCGGCGACATGCTCCAGCCGATGGCCGTCGGCGCGATCGGGGGACTGGCCATGGAGATGGCAGTAGCGCTGTTCCTGATGCCGTGTCTCTACGTCTTCTTCACGCGCAAGCAGGCGAGAGCAGCGAGGCAGCAGGCCTGATGCCCCCGGCTGAAGGTGCTTAGAAGGGGTGGCCGACTTCGTCAGTACATAAGCAAGTACTTATCGCATCGCGCCTCGTCAACACGCCGTGCTCAACCCGGATCGTCGAGGTGTAATCATGTCTTCCAGAACGAAGGGCTGTGAGAAGCCAGACCAGTTGAAGGGGAAGCCCCAAGACTGCTCGCCCGAGCAGATTCAGAAGTGCCACGGCTATCGGCGCGTCACGAGTGATGATGACTCGGTTCCCACACACGACGAGCCATCGCTGGAGCCTTGGGCGCCCGCCATCGAACTTGCTCCTATCCCGGGTCCTGCCCTCACATTCCCCGCCAGACCTCCGCCAGCCACGTGGTCATGAACAGGGATAGCATCTGCCTCGTCCCACGGTGGGGGGGTACAGAAGCGTCAACACGACCATGGTCCACGCCCACCTGGCCCCGCAGGACGATGAGATCAACGTGCTGTAAGCCCCGCTCTTCCTGGCCAAACGATTCAGTGCTACGCTCCTAACATGTCCCCCGCCCCCGAGGATCTCTTCGGGGTGGGGCCTTCGGGAACATGCCTCCTCAATTGACACAGCGTTTGCCACTCGACCTCAGAGAGGCGATCCCCGGCTCACGTCTGGGGAGAGGTGGAGTCGCGCCCACGGCGGCCCCAAGGCAGTAGCGGGTCCGTCGTGATCCGAGAGCGAGGGAGGCGCTGCCCGCACTGTCGTTGGGCGGCCAAGTGACGGCTCACTGAGCGTACCGGGTATCCGACCTTGACATAGACGGCGTTAGGTGCGAGTCTCATCCGGCGCCGAAGAAGGCGTAAGGGGGGCAGCGGCTGCGCATTGGGCCCGCGGGGAAGTGCGGTCGTTTCACGTGAGAAGCAGGACGAGGGGCAGCAACCCCCACGAACGCAGCTGGGAGGAAGGAAATGTCAAAGCGTATCCCGGAGGGCGTCATGGAGCTTGTGGACGGCCTCTACCTGGTCATCGGCTACCCCTGTGATCCTCGGCCGGTTCCCGATTACTCCGGCGCATCCGTGTACCTGGTCCGCGGCCAAGGGAAGGAGTGCATCCTGGTGGACTCCGGGTTCCGGCGGTTCACGGACGCCATCGTGGCCCTGTTGGACCAGATGGGCGTAGCGGCCTCTGACGTGAAGATGGTCGCTTACACGCACGGCCATGGCGACCATGCGGAGAGCTGCGAGTATTTTCGCCAGCAGGGCGCGATCACGGCGATCCACGAGGCCGCCCGCAACGCAGGCGACTGGGGACGCTCGCCCGTCCGGGCTGACCGGTTCTTCCGAGACGGAGACGTCCTTGAGGCGGCCGGCCTCAAGCTCCAGGTTTACCACACTCCAGGCCATACGCCGGACAGCAGTTGCTTCCTGCTCGAAATGGCGGGCACTCGCGTCCTCTTCGCGGGTGACCTGACGGGATGGTTCTTCCCGGCAAGGGGGTCCGACTACGGGCAGATGGTGGCGTCGGTAGAGAAGGTGCGGAAGCTTGGCGCAGACCTCATCTGCGGGGGCCACTGCCTCTGCGGAGGCGATGTAGATGCCTATTGGGATAAGCTGGCGAAGTCCCTGGGGGAAGGCATCTTTTCCCTGGTGGACCACTTCGGCGCCAGGGAGCACTACGAGCTGACGGCCAGGCGCTTCCAGGCTCGGCAGCGCTCAAGGGGCGTCTCGACCTGACTGTCGGCCGGAGCCGCAATCATGGCGTATGCCTTCGCAGCAACCTGGAGATGCAATGGGTCCAACCGCCGCCCCTCGCCGCCCCCGATTGCCCGTCACGGCGCCTCAACGCATACGTGCAGGTGCGCCAGCGCCTCGAAGCCGTGTTCGTTGGTGCGGCGCACGCTGACGACGTAATCGCCCGGCTCGGCGAAGCTGTGCGTGGCCACCCCGTAGCCCTCAGGATTGTAGCGGTCCGCGTTGCCATCGGACAGGACGGCCACCGTGTCGGTCTCGTCGCCGAAGTCCCACACCTCCTGCCCGTGCTGCGTGCCGAAGGAGCGCGTCTTGAAGGTGACGGCGTCCCCCGGCCGGATGCCAAACGTCGGCTCGTAGGCGGCGTGTATGCCGCTGGCGCTGTGCTCGGGGTCGTCCCGGTTGGCCACCTGGACGATGGCGAAGTCGTACTCGACGCGTCCCTCGCTGTCGGTGACGTTCACGATCTCGCTGTAGATACCAGCCCGGGCATAGGAGCGCTCCGCCTTCGGGCCTGTGGCGGATGAGCCGTCGGTGAACGTCCACTCATAGGTCAGCGGTAGGCCGCCGGCACTCCAGGACTTCGATGCGTCCAGCGTGACGCCCTGGCCGGCCCAAATGAAGTGGTGCGGACGCGCGACGGCGATCAGTTGAGGGGAGTACTCCGCCAGGTAGGCCTGCCAGATGAACGGATAGCCGCACTCCGCTCCCCAGTCACCGGAAGGCTGCCGCCGGTGGATGCCGTAGTGCAGGTGCGACCAGCCGCCGCTGGCGCCTTCCTTGCCCAGGATGCCCACCGCCTGGCCCATCTTCACCGTGCCGCCCAGCTCGAGCGCGGGGTCGAAGGACTTCAGGTGGCTGTAGCAGTGGTACCAGCCCCGCCGGTCGAGCAGGCAGACTACGTCGTAGCGGGTTCTGGCGGGGCTGTCCTCGTGCCCGGGCAGTTGCTCTCCGCCGAGGGACACCACCAGCGCATCGCTGGTGGCCACGGCTTCGACCATGCCCTCACATCCGCCGAAGTCCAGTCCTTCGTGGTAGTAGATTTTCTTGCGCGTTGCGTCCTCGGGACCGTCCACGAACACAGGCTCGTTGCCCATATGCGTGGCCGAGGCGAACCACCGCTGGCGGATCGGGTAGACGAACGTGCCCGGCTTGATCCACGGCGAACCGCCGGGCCACAGGCGCAGCCGCGCGTCGCCCTCCAGGGCCCACCCGTTGCGGCCGCTGTTGGTCAAGTAGCCACCCGTGACGGGGCAGTCGATCTGCACCCCGCCCACGGTTACGGGCAGCTGGTAGTTGCCCGAGTCCAGCTCGACGACGGCGCCGCTCACCTCGACGGTGACGACCGCGCGCCGGACGGCCTGCCGCACGTCGTCATGGGTCTCCTCAAGCTTAGCGAGCTTCACCGTCGCCATGCTGCCGTCCGGCAGCTCGACCGCCCGTTCCTCGCCTACGTTCAGGTCGACTGCCGAGTGCAGCGTCTCCACATCCGTCTGCCAATCCATCACAGCACCTCCTCAGAGTTCCTATCAACCCGGATTTCCTATATGAGGCTTGCCCACGACCGTCGCACGCCTTCTCTAAGGTTTTAACCGGTCTCCAGGAGGTTTCAAGGGAACTTCGGGTTCTCGCAAGGCTCCCTCTGCCTCCCGTCGGGCTGTGAACCACGACGTCTGCTGCCTGGGTGCCAGGCTTCCGCTCAAGCGGAAGGCTACCGCGATGCAGATCTTGAGAGGGCAGCGCGGGGGTTGGCAATGGGGGGCCAGCCTGTGAAGTTCCCCCTTCTTGACGCGGCCGGACACGCCGGACCACAATGGGTGCTGTGCTGTCTGTTTGCCCATGTGCCAAACGCTTTAAGGAGATACGACGATGGCAACGAGAAGATGCGGACTCCGCTTGTGGCTGGCGTGTTGCTTGCTCGGCGCTTCCGGTGGCGTTGTGCCCGCCGCCCTTTACGCTGAGACCCGCACGGCTGCCGACCTGACGCCGGAGGCCGTCTGGGAGGCGATCGACGCGGCCCAGGACGGCGACACAGTCCAGCTCCCCGCCGGCAGAGCCGTCTGGTCGAAGGGCTGGAACACCGGCCATTGGGCCAAGATGAAGGCCATCACCATCCGCGGGGCCGGCATCGACAAGACGGTCATTTGCGACAACCGGAGCACGAGGGGTGGCGGCAACGCGCCGTTCGGGCTGGTGGGTGTGGAAGGGAAGCCGTTCCGCGTTACGGGCATCACCTTCGACGGCACGGGCTATGAGAATGCCGGCGTGTGGGGAGGCATGCTGACGATCAGCGGCAACTGCAAGGACTTCCGCATCGATCACTGCAAGTTCAAGAACGCCAACCAGATGATCAAGATCACCGGCGACACCTACGGGCTGATCGACCACTGCGACTTCGACGCCGCGGAATACAAGGGCGGCAACGTGCAGACGATCTGGTACGAGGGGCCCGGCATCGCCAACTACCGCAAGCCGCTCAGCCTGGGCTCCGCCGAGGCCCTCTACTTCGAGGACAACGAGGTCCATTTCAGCCCGGAGGTCATCAACCCGACCGGCAACAATCCCTGGGTCGTGCCTTACGACGGCGCGCGGGTCGTGATCCGGCACAACACGATTGTCAATTCCCAACTGGAGATCTACCGGCCCGGCATCAGCCAGGGGCTCTATGGATGCCAGAGCGTCGAGATCTACGACAATGCGTTCTCGGCAGTCGGTCTGAAGCAGTATCGGCCGCAGGGCTTCATCTTCATCGGCGCGGGGGTGGCCATCGTGTTCAACAACACGGTGACGGGCACGACCTACAACTGCCGCCAACTCGAACTCCGTAACGAACGGGCATGGCGCGACCTACCCGGTTTCCCCAAGGCCGATGGCAAGAATCCCATCGACGGCAATCAGATTCCCGCCGGCCAGCTCGGCGCAGGCTACCCGTGCATGGGCCAGGTTGGTTGGGCAACGAACGTCGACGGCATGTTTAAGCCGTCGCCGTGCTATGCGTGGAACAACACCTTCAATGGCGAGCCGCTCCGCATGGAATTGAGCCGCCGCGCTGATGCGAACGAGGCGGCGACAATCAAGGAAGGGCGGGACTTCTTCAACGAGCAGCCGCCGGCCGAATACTATACGCCGTACGTCTACCCGCATCCCCTGCAGCGCGAACCATGATGTCATGGCAATGCGAGAGTCCGTCCACCCTTCCGGGCGACATTTTGCCATAAGCGTCTTAAGCTATTGTTGGCACATATCTTACGTTGCGGCTGGCGAGCAGCCAAACTGCCAAAAAAGGACGCCAATTGCCACCAAATGACAACGTTTGCAACCAGATTGCAACCAGATCTCCCCACTAGGCAAGCACTAGGCACCAGGTCTTGGAACTCCCAGAGAATATGCCGAAAAGGCTGACGAGGGACATGCCCTGTTACTTCACGGATCTCAAAAGGAACCCGGCTGCCACAGACGACGAGCCATCGCTGAAGCTTTGGACACCACCATTGAACCATGCACGAGTGATACGAATTGTAGGATTGCGGCGTTTAGTTGTCAAACCGCCTTTGGCTCAGTCATCGCTAGTTTCCGGCGGTTGAGGGCGTGGGATTGTCCCTGATTAGGTCGTCAGGGCGGCCATCCGAGCACAAGACGGACCGAAGCCGCCCACCTGGCCCCGCAGGACGATGAGATTAACGTGCTGTAGCCCCGCCCTTCCTGGCCAAACGATTCAGTGGTACGCTCCTGCATGCTGAAGCTGCGGAGTCGGAGACGATAATGGGTCACAAGATTCTGGGGGCCGTGGGCATGTTCCTGAGCCTCTGGGGATATGGCGTCATGATGGCAGCGTCGTCAAACGCATCTGACAGCCACGGGTGCAGCGGCATCGCTGTTTGGGGCCGTCCTGGCCTTCGTCGGGGTGTGTTCGCTGTTCCTTCTCCTGAGGGCGGCAGGGAAGAAGACTGAATGAACGCTCCGGCCCCGCCGGGCCGGCCTGCGCGGGGGGAGGGGCGATTGAGCGTCGGCCAGGGCCTGCTTGATGGCCTCGCTGCGGCGGCCGCCCACGGAATTCTTGCTGGGAAGTCCCGGCTCCGAGTGAGGCCCAGCCGCGCACTTCCGCCCACAGCTCACTCCACCCCGCCGTGCTGGCGGAGGACGCAGGAATCCCCTTGCTGACTTGTTCCCCTGTTTGCTGTATAATTACGGTCAAGAGAGCAAGTGCGTGGGCGGGACCGAGGTAGCCTCCATGCGCGCACATCATCTGCGGGATGCTGTCCGCCCCGTGGCAATCTAGCGGCGTGCCTACCTGACTCATGGCAGGAGACGGAGTCGGCACTGCATGCAACAGCAGCGAGCGACCAAAGCGCGGCGTTCCTCAAGGCGCTTGTTAGTGGCGTTGTTATTGATCGGGGCGTTGCTGTGTCTGTACGGATTGGGCTGGGCCTTACTCGTGCTTTGGGTGAACCCTGTGTACTTGGGTTGGGATGGGGTGACGCCGTTGCATGTTGCCTCGCGTGATGGGGAGGACAATCTAGTTCAGTTCCTGCTTGCGCATGGCGCGCGGGTTGACCGCCGTAGTGCGCCGTCCAGCCGGGTCACGGGCCGGGGGGGCTGCACGGCTTTGCACATGGCTACCGGAGAAGGCCGGGAGTCAACCGTCCGTCTGCTCCTGGAGGGCGGAGCGAGTCCTCATCTGCGAGCTCACGGGCAATATGGTACGAAGAATGCCCTCGACCTGGCTGCGCGCGAAGGGCATCAGGCGGTCGTCGAAGTGCTTCTGGAGTACGGCGCAGACCCCAATGGCGCTGACGATGGTGGGATGACACCTCTGCACTGGGCCGCCCTGGGCGGGCACGTTGGCGTCACCGAGGTGCTCATTAGGCACGGGGCGGACGTAGGAGCCCGGGAGTACGACGGTACGACTCCTTTGCATCGCGCCGTGTCTGTAGGCAGCGTGGGCGTGGCCCGCGAACTGATTGCCCATGGCGCTGACGCGAAGGCTGCAACGAGGTCCGGCACGACTCCTTTGCATGGAGCTGACGATGGTTCCGGAGAGGGGGAAGAGAGGCTCGAGCTGTTGCAGCTTCTGCTTGAAGCCGGGGCGGACGTGAATGCACGGGATCGGGGCGGCCGGACGCGTTTGCATCTGGCTGCAAGTGCAGGGGATGCTCGGGGCGTGAAGTGGCTGTGCGAGCATGGGGCCGACGCTAATGCAAGGGACAACGCTGGGCGCACACCTTTGCACGATGCCTCCGCACCATGGGCAAGGCTCAGCCCCGTGGAAGCGGCGAGGGAGTTGATCGCCGCCGGCGCCGATATTAACGCCAGGGACCTCGAGGGCAAGACGCCTTTGCGGGTGGCACGGAGCGCCGACATGATGCGGTTCCTCCGCGAGCACGGCGCCGTGGAATCAGACTGGCTGTCGTAGCGCACGTGCACGACGAACCAGCGCGCCGGCTCACGCAAGCCGGCTCCGGGAGCACTACTTGACCGATACCTCGAGTCCTTCGGTGTCGAAGATCACGTTGACGCTGTTGTGGGCCAGCACGAGACTGCGAATGCGGGACGAGGGGCCGCGCTGTTACGCCCAAAGGCCCCGACCCAGAAGTTCAGTATTCAAACCCCACCAGGCGACTGCCGACTTGTTCCCCTGTTTGCTGTATAATTAGCGTCAAGAGAGCAATTGCATCGCCGGCGCGGCGGGGGGGAGTAGATACTGGTATGTGCACATGTCACGGCGCAAGGTGAAGCGCAGAGGGATCTTGTGGGTGTGGCAACCATCAGGTCGGCTGGCCTCGCCAAGTCCGTCATTTGCTGTGAGAGAGAAAATGAAGCCAAACGGTAACCGGCGACCATCTGTGACCGAACGGCGAAGTGTAGTGCTGTCGCCCTTTGCGATGGCAATCGTCGGAGTCTTCTTGCTCGTGCAGTTCAGTGTCCTTGCGGGCGACGACGGCGTTCCCTGGGAACCTGATCACGTGCGGGAACGGTTTCGTAACGCAAGAGCCAGCTGTAATGATGTCCGTGATCTCCTTGTGCTGGACAATGGCTTCATGGCGGCCACGGGCGATGGCATTCTGCACTATGAGCATGTCGAGAATGGTGCCGAACTTCTCGCACATTACACCGTGGCCGATGGGTTACCTACGAGCGAGTGTCATCTGCTGAAGACAGATAGTGAGGGCAAGATATGGGCTGTCTGCGCAAGAGGCGTCGCGTGCTTGGCCCCTGGCGAAGTGCGCTGGCGCGCTTTCGTTGCAGGCAAGGAGCTGCCGAATGGAACCGTCACCGATTTGGCATTCTCCAATGAGCGGACCCGAGTATGGGTCAGTACCACACGAGGACTGGCCACGACGAAGGTTGCCGACGTTGATTGGAAGCAGTACAGCGGGCCGCAGATCGTCAAGCTCTTCCCACACCCTTCCGGCGATGTCGTCTGGTGCGACGTGAGGGTGCCCCACGAGCACACGATGCCCCAGCCTGGTGTTGCGGAGTTCTCACTGGCGACGGGCACATGGCGCATGTTGCCAAGTGTCGGATTTACAGGGGGCGTGGCGTACTACTCGAAGGCAACTGGGAAGCTGTGGCTCCGTGGCGCCGGCGGACCACCCCATCTCTACGATCCTCGGAGCCAGGAACTCCAGAGCTGGCCCCGCAGTCCAAACTGGGAGCGGGTGACTCCAGGCCACATCGTCATCTACAGTGACTACTTCTCGTTGCTGCCCCCTTGGCCAGGCAAGAAGGACTCGCTCTGGTTTGCGACTTCGGCTGGCTTCTGGGAATTTCGTCAGAAAGCGGGCTCATGGCACGACCACAGGTGGATCAAGAAGGACCCGTTCGGGCAATTCCCCTTGGCGGTTAGGGGTGACGACGGCCGTCTTCTCTGGGCATGCGGCGACAACGTGGCGGCGTATGAGCCAGATACGGGTGAATGGGAGCATCTCTGGCACGTCAAAGAAGAGCCGACGGGAAGAGGCGAGGAAACGCTCTCACTGTCGCCCGACGGCCGCTACCTCTGGTGGACGGGCGTGACTGGGGTTTTCGTCGGTGATGTGAACGACCGCGATGCCGTGATCCTGAGCGACGCCGACGCACCGGGGTTGAACATGGCTCGGTTCGTTCGGTTCGACATGCGACGGAACATCACCCTGATCGGGACGCCGAGGGGCATCATTGGCGCACGCCACGATGGGCGCCTACTCTGGAGCCTTCGTCAGCGTGCTCAACCGATCACAGCCCCTGTTGAACGGCTTGCGTTTGCCCCTGATGCCAGCGAAGTGTGGTGCCTGATGGGTGGGGTCGTCCTTCGTGGTCCGGACCGAGGGCGTGCTGCCATTTATCACCCAGAACGGGGCACTTGGCAAGAACTACCGGATGCAGGGACGCAGCGCGCGCTTTTTGATGTCGTGTGGCTGGCGGACGGCAAGAGGAAGTGGATTGCCGTGCGAAGCGACGAGGAGCCTGACCTCGGCCTGCTTGAGTTGAGCCGCGGAAGCACCGAGTGGTACCCCCCGACTGCGAGCCTTCCAGCAGGGCTGGACACCATCAGGCAGTTCTGGCTGTCACCCGGCGGAGCAGAACTCTGGATGCACAGCGATGGCTGCGGGGTCGTTCGCCTGAAGATCGCCACGGGAGAGCTGTCCCAGTATGTCAAGAGCGAGTTTCGGCGCCACAAGATCGAGGCCCACTTCCCGCTGACGAGCGACTACGTCGAAGGCTTCCTCTTTACGAACGATGGACGGCGTGCGGTGTGTGCTGCTGGCTTCGGTCAAGAATGCGGGCTGACCGTCATAGACCTTGCCACGGGGGAGGCGACCGCGCGATTCGTCAGACCGCCGACGGCCGAGCACGGATGGGGTTCCCAGTCCTACTCGATTCACGCGCTGGCGGCGTCGCCGGATAGCCAGACTGTCTGGTGCATTGTGGACGGTTCGGAACTCCATGCCCTGCGACTGCAGAACCTGAAATGGATCCACAGGGTCAAGATACCAGTGTCTGGTGCTGAAACCCTTTGCCTTTCACCCGACGGATCGGCTGCCTGGTTGCGCGCACCAGACGGCGTTGCCATGACCCCGACAGACCGGTTCGAGTGGAAGACGTGGAAGGGCAACGACTGGTTTGCGAGGGAGACATCCTTCCCGCCGCTTTCGATTACACGAGACGGTCTGACGGCTGTGGTTGGCCACGCGCGCGGAATCGCGCTGCTGAACCGAGATGGCAGTTTCGAGATTGCAGAGGCCGGAAAGGCCGCGGGCTATAGCACCACCCACATCCGGCCAATGCCCGACTCAGACGACTTCCTCTGCGCGCTCCGCCACCACCATCAAGAATAAGAAGCTGCGTCTTCTGAAAGCTGCACCGGAGGCATCGCCAATCACTGCCCTGGACATCGGTCCATGCGGACGTGCCTGGGCAGCGACTTCGACAGCTCTGTTC